>NZ_JCANNB010000014.1:0-182273 GCF_059553435.1 Micromonospora sp. PRAS1 | reverse complement strand
TTTGTATCGGCGACACAAAGTGCAAGATCGGCGGGGGCAAGGGGCGGGGGCGGGGGCGGGGGCGGGGGCAGGGGGGCAGGGGGCGGGGGTGTCGGTACGGTGGGGATATGGGTGAGCAGGGCCTCGACGCGGTGGCGCTCGGGTCGGTGCGGAGCGCCGAGCGACCGGCGGCGGGGACCGGCACCGAGCCCGAAGAGGTCTCTGCGGTGCCGGATCGGGCCACGCTCCGGCTGGCGCTTGTGGTCGGTGGGCTCGTACTCGCCGTGCTGCTCGGGTTCGGGCTCGGCCGGATCAACGGCGGTGGGCCGGCATCGGCGGTGGGCGGCTCCGACAGCGCGCTGGCCGACCACACCCATGCGCCCGGTGCCGGCGCGCACTCGCACGGCGCGGGGCAGGCCGAGGCGGCCGAGGCGGGGGGACTGGCCGTCAGCCGGGACGGCTACACGCTCGCCCCGTTGAGCGGCGACTTCACCGCGGGGCAGGCTGGCGAACTGCGGTTCCAGATCCGGGACGGGCAACGCCGGGCGGTCACCCGCTTCGCGGTCGTGCACGACAAGCCGATGCACCTGATCGTGGTGCGCCGCGACCTGACCGGCTACCAGCACCTGCACCCGACCATGGCGGCGGACGGGACCTGGTCGGTGCCGCTCACGCTGCCGGATCCGGGCATCTGGCGGGCGTACGCCGACTTCACGGCGCTCGCCGACGACGGCCGGCAGACGGCCACCACCCTCGGCGTGGATCTGGTGGCACCGGGCGGGTACGCGCCCCGCGCCCTGCCCGCACCGGCGACCACCACCACTGTCGACGGGTTCAGCGTCGGATATCAGGGCAGCTTCGAGCCCGGCCTGAGCACGCCGCTGGCCTTCCGGGTCACCGGGGCGGACGGTGCCGGGCCGCCGTTGGAGCGCTACCTCGGGGCGTACGGCCACCTCGTGGTGTTGCGCGAGGGGGATCTCGGCTACCTGCACGTGCATCCGGAGCCGGAGCTGGTGGACGGCGCGATCCAGTTCTGGTTGACCACGCCGGGACCGGGGCGGTACCGCCTCTATCTGGACTTCGCCACCGGCGGCGAGGTGCGGACCGCCGAGTTCACCGCGACCGTGCCGTAACCAGTCCGGCCCGTGTTGACCCAGCCGGCCCGTGTTGTGACCCAGCCGGTCCGTGTTGTGATCCAGCTGGCCCGTGCCGTAGCCCGGGCCGGTCAGCCGGCGCGGCGGATCGGGCGGCGGGCGAGGTAGCGCAGCAGGTCGCGGATGTGGTGCTTCTCCTCGGCCGGCACGGTCGGGTCCGACAGCCGTTGCAGGATCACCCGGACGTCGGCCTCGACCGGGCTGTCGTCGCCGCCCCGCCGCAGCGGCCCGGCCCCGGCGTCGGGCAGGCCGAGCGCGCGGAAGGCCGCCGCCACCGGCAACTCCAGCGCGGCACAGAAGCCACGGACCTTGGCCAGCTCGGGATAGTCGTGCCAGTCGCCGGCGAGCCAGCGGAACACGGTGGAACGACCGACACCGGTGTGCGTGGCCAGGTCGCTTACCGTCCAGCCGCGCTCTTCCCGGGCCTCGTCGATGGCCTGCCGCACGAAGCGCGCGAATGCCATCTGTGGCGAAACCTCTGCCGATCCCATCCGGTGGGTGTTCCCTCCCGACCGGCACCCCCGCGGTGCGTACTTCGAGAGTAGTACGGCAAAGGAGAGAGACAACTGACTGACCGACCAGGCGGTTCCGGTCGCGAGAGCCGGATCGGTCAGCGTGCCTGGTCGGAAGGGTCGAGCAGGATTTCCAGCCGAGGTGTGATTCGCCACTGCCCGATTAGCTCGCGGTATTCCGTGCGCTGACCGGCCGTGGGTGCGGCATCCGTACGGCGGGCCCGGATCAGCAGGTTACGTGGGGTGTGCGCGGAGTCGACGAACTCGACCACCTCGGCCCGGTAGCCGTGCAACCGCAGCAGCGCGGCGCGCAGCGCGTCGGTGAGGACGTCCGCGAAGCGCTCGCGGAGGATGCCCTGCCGGGTGAGCAACTCGTACGCCCCGGGGGCCGGTCGGGCGCGCAACTGCGCCGCGATGTCGTGGTGGCAGCAGGGCGCGGCGAGCACCCAGCGGGCGCCCCAGCGCACCGCTCGGGCCAACGCCTCGTCGGTGGCGGTGTCGCAGGCGTGCAACGCGAGCACCAGATCGGGGGCCGGCTCGACGACGGCGTCGGCGATAGTGCCGGCCACGAACCGCACCCGGTCGGCCCAACCAAGCCGTTCGGCCAGTTCGGTGTTGCGGCGGCGCTGGTCGTCGCGGACGTCCACGCCGACCAAATCGACGTCGAGGCCGAGTTGGGAGAGATAGCGGTACGCGGCGAAGGTCAGGTACGCGTTGCCGCAGCCCAGGTCCACCACGCGCAGCGGACCGTGCAGGTTCCGGGCCGGCTCGTCCGGCAGGGTGGCCGCCAGCGCCCGCAGGAACGCGTCGACCTGCCGTCGCTTCGCCGCCGAGCCGCCGATCTCGGCGAAGATCGGGTCGCCGGGATCGAGCAGGTACTCCTTGGTCCGGTCGTGTCCGGCCGGCGCACCGGTCGGGCGGGTGGCGGCCGTCCGGTGTACCTGTGCCTCGCCCGACTTGGTGACCCGCAACTGCAACGTGCGGTCGGCGGTCTCCACGTGCCAGTTGCCGAACGGCTCGGCGAGCAGCGCCTCGACCGCCGCAGCCGCCTCGGGACCCGGTGCGACGTTGCGGGTGTACGGCCGGGCACCGTCGGAGGTGGCGATCTGTAGTCGCGGGCCGGCCTTGAGCGCCACCGACCGCAGCTCGGCCCGGACCACCGTGGGGCGCTGACCGCGCCGCCGACCCGCGGCCACGGCCCGGGTCAGCGCGGGACCGAGCAGCATCGAGCGCACCTCGGCCAGGGCCGAGTCCAAGGATTCGGGCATCGTTCCATCTTCCCTGTCCACCCGACCCGGGCCATCACCACCCGGCCTGCCTCACCACCACCCGGCCGGCGTCACCGCCGGGCCGGTACCTCGGTCAGTCGGTGGCCACCTCGGCCGGCGTACCGCTCGGGCTGCCGGCGCCACCACGGCGGCGTCGGCGCCGACGCGGGCGGGTCGCCTCACCGGCGGCGTCCGGGGTGGTCTCGGCTGGCGTGCCGTCGCTGGTCGGCAGGGCCGCGTCGGCGGCGGTCACCACCTCGCCGGCCCGGCGGCGCCGGCGGCGGCGTGGAGTACGGGTTCCTTCGTCGCCCGTGGTCTCGACGGCCTCCGGTGCGGTGTCGCCGTCCCGCGCGCCACCGCTGTCGCCGCGTCCGCGTCCACGCCCTCGGCCGACCTCTTCCCGGCCCCGGCTCCGGCGACCGGAACCGCGCGGCTCGCTCCGGCGGGACCGGCCGCCCAGGTCCTCCTCGACCTCGGCGGAGAGGCCGGCGCGGGTGCGCTCGGCGGTCGGCAGGGTGCCGGTGATCTCCGACGGGATGTGCAGGTCGGTGTAGAGATGCGGAGAGGTGTGGTACGTCTCCGGCGGCTCCGGCATGTCCAGCCCGAGCGTCTTGTCGATGATCCGCCAGCGCGGCATGTCGTCCCAGTCGACGAAGGTCACCGCCACGCCGCTCGCGCCGGCCCGGCCGGTGCGGCCGATCCGGTGGGTGTAGGTGTCCTGGTCTTCCGGGCAGTCGTAGTTGATGACGTGGGTGACGCCGGTGACGTCGATGCCCCGGGCGGCGACGTCGGTGGCCACCAGGGTGTCGATCTTGCCGGCCCGGAACGCACGCAGCGCCCGCTCGCGGGCACCCTGGCCGAGGTCACCGTGCACCGCCGCGACGGCGAAGCCACGGAAGTCGAGATCCTCGGAGACCCGGTCGGCGGCCCGCTTGGTGCGCGTGAAGATCATGGTCAGGCCACGGCTCTCCGCCTGGAGGATCCGGGCCACGATCTCGATCTTGTTCATCGAGTGGGTGCGGTAGACCAACTGCTCGGTCTGCGGCGAAGGGCCGGTCTCCGCCGTGTGGCCGGCGTGGATCGTGATCGGGTGACGCAGGAACCGCCGGGACAGCGTCACGATCGGGTCCGGCATGGTCGCGGAGAAGAGCATGGTCTGCCGGTCCTCCGGCAGCATCGCCAGGATCCGCTCGACGTCGTCGAGGAAGCCCAGGTCGAGCATGCGGTCGGCCTCGTCCAGCACCAGCGCGCGTACGCCGTGCAGGCGCAGGTGCTTCTGCTTGGCCAGGTCGAGCAGCCGGCCCGGCGTGCCGACCAGGATCTCCACGCCCTTGCGGAGCGCGTCGACCTGCGGCTCGTACGCCACCCCGCCGTAGATCGGCAGCACGCGTACGCCCCGGGTGCGGCCGGCTGCCGCGATGTCCTTGGCGACCTGGATGCCCAGCTCACGGGTTGGTACGACGACAAGTGCCTGGGGCAGGCCGTCGCCACCCTCGCCGGGTGCGAAGACCCGCTCCAGCAGTGGCACGCCGAAGCCGAGCGTCTTTCCGGTGCCGGTCGGTGCCTGCCCGATCAGGTCGGCGCCGCGCAGCGCGATCGGCAGCGCGTACTCCTGGATGGCGAAGGCGCGGGTGATGCCGGCCGTGGCCAGCGCCTCCACCGTCTCGGCGCGGGCGCCGAGCTCGGCGAAGGTCGGTGCCTCCGGTCGGACCGGTGCGGTCGGGGCCAGTTCCTGGCCGTCTGTGAGGTCTTGAATCAGCTCACTCATGTGGATTTGGGGGTGCCCTCTCGTGGGTGCGCCCCGTCATGTCCTCAGGGCGCGTTCGGTATGGCGCGGGCCACACGGTCGGCGGCAGATTGCCGGGCGGACCGGGCCGCACGCGCGCCGCAGGTCGGACTTCGACCGGAATTCCGATGGGATCCCGGCCGGCTCGACACCTACGGCAACGCCGCCATGCTACCTGAACGGGCCATACGCCGTCCCGATTCCCGAGCGACTTAACGCTACGGTGGGGGCGAGGATGTGACGTGTATCACCACTGAGGGCTCGACCGGCCTGGTGAGCGGTGGTGTGACGGGCTCGACCGGCCTGGTGGGCGGTGGTGTGACGGGCTCGACCGGCGGTTCACCGCGCGTGACGGTCAACCGCCGGCCAGCTACGACCAGCCGTCAGCGGACGGTGAAACCGACCGCCCGAGGCGACGCCTCCGCGATCTCGACGTAGGCGACCTTGCTGACCGGCACGATGATCCGCCGGCCCTTCTCGTCGGTCAGGGAAAGGGTGCCCTCGCCCCTGGCGACGGCGTCGGTCACGATCCGCTCGATCTCGGCCGGCGACTGCGCGCTCTCCAGGACCAGCTCGCGCGGTGCGTACTGCACGCCGATCTTGACCTCCACTTTGCCTCCTCCGTCGGGCGAAATTGCCGCCGTTGCGAAGGCTATCCGATCACAAGGTGTCGGTTCAGGCTGACTCACCTTGCAGCGGGAAGCTGGCGATGCCCCGCCAGGACAGCGCGGCGACAAGTGCCTCGGCCTCGGCCTTGGGTACCTGGCGCCCGCGCGCCAGCCAGAACTGCGCGGCGGTCTCGGCCGCGCCCACCAGGCCGGAGGCGAGCAGCTCGGCGTGCGCCCGGCTGACTCCGGTGTCGGAGATGATGGTGTCGGTGATGGCCGCGATGCAGCCCTGCTCGACCCGCTCCACGCGCTGCCGCACGGCCGGGTCGTTGCGCAGGTCCGACTCGAAGACCAGCCGGAAGGCCTCGCTCTCGTGGTCGACGAAGTCGAAGTACGCCCGCACGGAGGCGCTGACCCGTTCCTTGTTGTCGGTGGTGCTCGCCATGGCGTCGTGCACCTTCGCGACGATGGCGTCACAGTGTGTGTCCAGGAGCGCCAGGTAGAGCTCCATCTTGCCGGGGAAGTGCTGGTACAGCACGGGCTTGGAGACCCCGGCCCGCTCGGCGATGTCGTCCATTGCCGCGGCGTGGTAGCCCTGCGCGACGAACACCTCCTGAGCTGCGGCGAGCAGCTGCTTGCGGCGCGCCGACCGGGGAAGTCGGGTGGGCCGGCCGGCGGTCTGCGCGCCGTTCCCAACAGTGGTCATGGGAACCTCCGAGGTTGTCGTACGGGCCGGCATATCGCCCGAACCGGTCGGGGCCCGGAGGCTCCGCACGGAATTGGCCCGCCGCTGTAACTTATCGCCACTGTCGCCACACGGTAGCCTCAGCGGGGGCGACCAAGGAGCGCGCGGTGAGTGAAACAGGGCAACCCGGTGCCGCCACCCCGGGAGAGCACGGCGACGGTGCGGGTCAGCGGGATGACCTGGCCCGTTCCGGCAACGGGTGGGCCCCGTCGGCTGCCGACTGGTCCTGGGGCGGAGACGACTCCGCCGCCACCTGGCGTCAGCCTGAACCGCCCCCGGGCTGGGCCACCGCAGCGCCGCGCTACGCCGACCTGCCCGCACCGATGGGTGAACGGGCCTGGCCCGAGCAGCCGGCCCGGGTCAACGGGCACCACGTCAACGGCGTGCACCAACCGGAGGAGCCGGCCGGTGGCCAGTACGCCCCGGTGAGCGCCCCACCCGGGCCACGTGAGGCCGGCCACGATCCGGGCCGGGACCGACTCGTGGTGCCGGCGCCGCGTCCCGCCTCCTCCGGCGAACAGCCCGGGGCCGCCGGGCTGCCGACCTCCGCGCCGCCCGCCGTGCAGGTGCCGCCCGTCGGCACCGCCGCCTCCGGCTTCGAGGTGCCGCCCGGCCTGCACGCCCCCACCGTCGAGCGCTCCGACGACGTACCGACCTCCGGCCCGCCCGCCGGGTGGGAGGACGCGTTTGCGCCCGAGCCGACCCACGAGACCCGACCCGCGTCGCCCGACAGCGGTCGCCCGGCCGCCGCCGACCGGTCGGCGGCACCCGGCGAGGCCGCCGGGCCGCCCCCGACCGAGCCACCAGCGCCCGAGCCCGAGCGCCCGAGCTGGGCGCGGTCCGGCACGGCCAACGACTGGGCACCCTCCTGGGCGCGGGGTGACGCGCCGTCGTGGGCGCACGGCGACGGTGAATCGACCGGCCGGCGGTCGCGCGAGGCGCCGGCCCAGGGGTGGGTCAGCGAGCCCAGCCGGCCGTACGAGCCGGTGCGCGCCGAGCCGACGCGGCCCTACGAGGCGGTACCCGTCGAGCGGCCCCGCCCGTACGAGCCCGCCCGGGCGGAGGCCCGCCCCGGCCCGGGGCAGGAGCCCGCCGCCGAGCCCGAGCCGGCGGCCGACCGACCGTCGTGGGCGGCCGAGCCGCCGAGCGCCCCGCCGAGCCCGGAACGTCCGTCGTGGGCCGCCCAGTCGACAAGCGGGCCGCCGGCCGGCGAGTACCCGTCCTGGGGCGCGCGCCCGGTCAGCGGCGCCCCGGCCGACGACGCGCTGCCGTGGGGCGCGCGACTCGACGAGGGTCAGTCGTGGGGCGGCCGCGGCTCCGGTCAGCCGCCGGGTGAGGAGCGCCTGCCATGGGCGCTCGGCCCGGCCAGTGCCCCGCCCGCCAGCACCCCCCAGCCGACAAGTGCCCCACCGGCCAGCGCTCCGCCGGCCCTGCGGGACGCCCCGCCCGAGCCGGGGTCGGCGATGCCGGTGGCCGAGGCCGCGGCGGCCGACCCGCCGGGCTACCGGCCGTTCCGGCTCCGTCCGGTGCCCAGCGAGCCGGCACCTCCTCCCCAGCCCGCTCCGGATCCGGTCGTGACCCGGCCGGCCTCGGCGTCGACCGATCCGGCGGATGGTGCGTCCGCCAGCGGGACGAGCCGCCGTGAGCGCACCCCCACCGCGCCCGTTCCGACGAGCGCAGCCCCCTACGCGGCACGTCGATCCGCGCCTGATCCGGAGTTGTCCGGCGAGCGGTCGCCGGACAGCACGTCGGCGGTGTTGCCGCAGCGCGTCCCCGCCGAACCGGACGTGCCCGTCGTGCCGGAGCCGCCAGCTGTGGACCCACCCGCCGAAACTCCGGAACTCGCCCGGATCGCCACCCACCTCCGTCGGGACGACGAGCCGGCGCCGTTGCGGGAGCGGCCCGAGGGCTTCGACGTCAACGCGATCCTCGACGCCGTACGCGAGGTCGACGGGGTGCGGGACGCGTCCCTGCGCCGTACCCCGGCCGGTGCCCACAGCCTGCGCCTCGACCTCTCCGACGGTGCCGACCCGGCCGAGGTGAGCCGGCACGTCGCCCGCCTGCTCCAGGAGCGCATGGGGCTGGCCGCCGCGCCGCACGGCGTACCGGAGACGCCCGTGGCGCCGATGCGCCGACGCTCCGTCGAGAACCGGGGCGGCGACGGCGGCGAGGCCCGGGCCGCCGGCGAGCCCCGCCGACCGGCCAACCGGCCCGCCGCCGCCCGAGCGGAGGCCATCGCCGCCCGGACCGAACAGGTGCCGGAGACCTCACGTCGACGCCGGCCGGCGCCGGCCGCCGGCCGGGGTCGGGCCACCGTGGAGGAGGTGAGCCCCCCGGGTAGCCCGGCCACCCTCGGTGCCTCCTACTCCGGCGGGCAGCTGACCACCACCGAGTCCGCGCCGTCCCGGCCACTGAACACCGGCGGTACGCCCGGACCCCGGGTGGTGCTCGACCACGTCCAGGTGAGCACCTTCGGGCTCGAAGCCACCGTCGAGGTACGGCTGATCGCCGGCGACCAGAACTCGGCCGGTTACGCCACCGGGCCCGCCGTCGACGGGTACGTGCTGCGCCTCTGCGCGGTGGCCGCCGCCGCCGCGATCGACGAGTTGCTGCGCGGCACCGGCGCGACCACCGACCGGGGACGCTGCTTCGTGGAGCACGCCGCCGTGGTGCCGTTCGGCAACTGTGAGGTGGCAACCGTCGTGGTGCTGCTGGTCTGCGACGGCTGGGTCGAGCAGCTCGCCGGCTCCGCCCTGGTCGCGGGCGACCCCCGACAGGCGGTGGTGAGGGCCACACTGGCTGCGGTGAATCGGCGGCTGGAGGCGCTGCTGGCCTGAGTCGGTCGCAGGCAGACTGGAACGGTGAAGCCTGCGACCCTCTGGCCCGACCAGCTGCTCCCCGCGCACTCGGTGCCGCCGCCCTGGCCCGGCCGCGAGGTCAGCCTCGACGGCCTGGTCACCTACGTGCGGGAGACGCCGGCCACCGGGCCCGACGCGGAACCGGCGCTCTACGTGCACGGCCTGGGCGGCTCGGCGCAGAACTGGACCGACCTGGCCGGTCTGCTCGCCGACCGGCTCGACGGCCAGGCGATCGACCTGCCGGGCTTCGGCCGCAGCGAGCCGGGCCAGCGCTACACGGTGCCGGTCTTCGCGCAGCGGGTGATCCGCTGGATCGAGCACTCGGACCGGGGGCCGGTGCACCTGTTCGGCAACTCGCTTGGCGGCGCGATCTCGGTGCGGGTGGCGGCCCTGCGGCCGGACCTGGTCCGGACGCTGACCCTGGTCTCGCCGGCTCTGCCGTTCCTCGACTTCCGCCGGTCGTTGCAGGGCCGGATGCTGCCCCTGCTGGCGGTCCCCCGGGGCGAGCGGCTGGCCGCCTGGCGGCTGGCCCAGCTGGCGCCGGAGGTGATGGCCCAGCAGGTGATGGAGGCGTGCGTGGCCGACCTCAGCCGGATCTCCGACCAGCGTCGACGGGAGGCGCTGGAGGAGATCCGGGTGCGCTACCAGGCGGAGCACTACGCGGCGGCCTACGTCCGGACGTTCCGTGGCCTGGTCTCCAGCTTCCTCCGGTCGTACCTGCCGGGCTCGGACTCGCTCTGGCGGATGGCCGCTTCGGTGCAGGCGCCGACGCTTGTCGTCGGGGGCCGGCAGGACCGGCTGGTAGACGTACGGGTGGCGCCGCAGACCGCCCGGATGATCCCGGACAGCCGGCTGCTGATGCTCGACGGCGTCGGGCACGTGGCACAGCTGGAGGTGCCGCGCCTGGTGGCCCGGGCCGTGGTCGGACTGCTCACCGAAACGGGGGACCGCGGTCACCGGACCGACCTGGCAGGATGAGCCGGGTGTCGCTTCCTCGTAGCCATCGCCGGCAACCCGGCCGGCATACCCGTCCGTCGAGTTCGGCCGGGCCGGCCGTCGAGGCCACGAGGGAGCGGAAGCCCCGGCGGCGGCCCGCGGTCGTCGCCCGGACGGTAGTGCTGCTGGCTGCGGTCGGCGCGGCGGTGACACTTGTCGCGGGGGGCACCGGATGGCTGCGCGGCGCGGCCGGTGCCGGTGAGGTGGGCGGCTCCCCGGCGTCGTCGCCGGCGATGGTGGTCGCGCCGCCGCCGGTGACCCCGTCGCCCGCGCCGACCTCGGCGAGTCCCTCGCCCGAGCCGCCGGTGCTGCGGGAGCCCGGGCCGGTCCCGTCCGCCGGGCGGGGCAATTTCGACATCGACGACCGCACCGGCCCGGTGCTCGGCACGGCCGGCCGGGTGCAGGGCTACCGGGTCGCGGTGGAGACCGGTTCGGGGGTGGAGGCGGGCGAGTTCGCCCTGGCCGTCCAGACGGCGCTGACCGGCCCGGGTAGCTGGGTGGAGAGCGGCCGCCTGCGGCTGCGGCAGGTCGACCGGGACGCCGCGTACGACTTCACGGTCTATCTGGCGACGCCGCGGACGGCGGGCCGGATGTGTGCCGCCGGTGGCGTGGACATCCGGGTCGGCGGGCGGCCCTACACCTCCTGCCGCGCGCCGGGCAAGGTGATCATCAACCTGGAGCGCTGGCGGTTGTCGGTGCCGCACTACGTCGAGGCGAAGGTGCCGCTCTCGGTCTACCGCAACTACGTGGTCAACCACGAGGTCGGGCACCAGTTGGGCAACCGGCATGAGCGCTGCCCGGGCAAGGGTGAGCCGGCGCCGGTGATGATGCAGCAGACGCTCTTCCTCAACGGCTGCGTGGCGAATCCCTGGCCGTACCTTGACGGCCGGCGGTACGCCGGGCCGCGGCTCTGAGGTAGTTGCGGCCACTGGCCCGAGTTGCCGGGATGCGCCTTATTGGGGTGCGATGATGGCGTCATGCCCGCTTCACCCCTTCCCGGGCCGCCGTCGGCTGATCGACCGGCGGGCCGTTCGTGGCGGCGGCACCGGGCCACGGTGCTCCTGCTCTCCAGGGCGACCCTGGTGCTGGCGCTCGCGGTCATCGCGACGGTCTCCGTCGTCCGGGCCGGTGAGCGCAGAGCCGTCCCGGATCCGAGCGCGGCCCGGATCGAGGCGGACCAGCCGGCCCCGCCCAGCGCCTTCCCGAGCAGCGGCACCGGTACCTTCCTGCTGGCCGACCAGGAGTCGCCGGTACGCGGAGTGGCCGGGCCGGTCGCCCGTTACCGGGTCGCCGTGGAGCAGGGCGCCGGGCAGGACCCGGCCGATTTCGCGGCCGAGGTCGACACGGTACTTGCCGATCCGCGTAGCTGGACCGGCTCGGCCGAGTTGCGCGTGCAGCGGGTCGTCGAGGCCGACCGGGCGGATTTCACCATCTACCTGGCCACCCCGCTCACCTCGACGGCGATGTGTGCCGAGGGCGGGCTGCACACCGAGGGCTACACCTCCTGTCGGCTACCCGGGAAAGTGATCATCAATCTGGCGCGCTGGTTGGCGGCGGTGCCGGACTACGGGGCGCCGCTTGCGGTGTACCGGGCCTACGTGCTCAACCACGAGGTCGGCCACGAGTTCGGGGAGTCCCACGAGGCGTGCCCCGGGCCCGGCCGCCCCGCGCCTGTGATGCAGCAGCAGACGTACGGCCTGGCGGGTTGCGTGGCGAACGCCTGGCCCTTCCTCGACGGCCACCGGTACGCCGGTGACCTCGTGCCCTGAGCCGAGGTCACCCCGGCGACCCCGCCTCACCGTCGCCCGTCTGCTCCGGCCGCGCTTATTCCCGCTCCCGCATGCCGGGCGACGTGTCCCTGCTCATGGTCGATGGGCGCCCCGGCGAGCGACAATGGCCGGGTTGCCCACACATCGATCCCCGGGGAGTTCACCGTGTCGCTGCCCCCGCTCGTCGAACCCGCCGCCGAGCTGACCGTTGACGAGATCCGCCGCTACTCACGTCACCTGATCATCCCAGACGTCGGGGTGACCGGCCAGAAGCGGCTGAAGAACGCCCGGGTGCTCTGTGTCGGTGCCGGTGGCCTCGGCTCTCCCGCCCTGCTGTACCTGGCCGCCGCCGGGGTCGGCACCCTCGGCATCATCGACTTCGACACCGTCGACGAGTCCAACCTCCAGCGCCAGGTCATCCACGGCGTCTCCGACGTGGGCCGGCCCAAGGCCGAGTCGGCGGCGGCGAGCATCCGCGAGATCAATCCGCTGGTCGAGGTGGTGATCCACAACACCGCGCTGGACCGGGAGAACGTCCGCGAGATCTTCGCCCAGTACGACCTGATCGTCGACGGCACGGACAACTTCGCCACCCGGTACATGGTCAACGACGCGGCGGTGCTGCTCGGCAAGCCGTACGTCTGGGGGTCGATCTACCGCTTCGACGGCCAGGCGTCGGTGTTCTGGGCCGAGCACGGTCCCTGCTACCGCTGCCTCTACCCGGAGCCCCCGCCGCCCGGCATGGTTCCCTCCTGCGCCGAGGGTGGCGTGCTCGGTGTGCTCTGCGCCTCGATCGGCTCGATCCAGGTCAACGAGGCGATCAAGCTGCTCGCCGGCATCGGCGAGCCGCTTGTCGGCCGGCTGATGGTCTACGACGCCCTTGAGATGAGCTACCGCAAGATCAAGGTGCGCAAGGACCCGAACTGCGTGCTCTGCGGCGAGAACGCGACCCTGACCGACCTGATGGAGGACTACGAGGACTTCTGCGGCGCGGTCTCGGTCGAGGCGCAGGAGGCGGTGGTCGACGCCACCATCACCGCGACCGAGCTGAAGGAGTGGCAGGACGCCGGCAAGGACATCTTCCTCGTCGACGTCCGGGAGCCGGCCGAGTACGAGATCGTCCGCATCCCCGGCGCGACGCTGATCCCCAAGGGGGAGATCCTCTCCGGCGAGGCGCTGGCTCGGCTGCCGCAGGACAAGCAGGTCGTGCTGCACTGCAAGTCCGGCGTCCGGTCCGCCGAGGCGCTGGCCGCCCTGAAGGCGGCCGGTTTCCGCGACGCCGTCCACGTGCAGGGCGGGGTGCTCTCCTGGATCAAGCAGATCGACCCCTCCCTCCCCGCTTACTGAAGTAAGGAAGGGCCCCTTCTTAACGCCTCGTGTAGAGGAGGGGCCCCCTATTAACAGTTCGCAACGAACACCCTGCTCAACCCCGCCGTCGGGGCGGCGCACCTGCCCGAAGAACCGAGGCGCAATCAGGTTCTCGCCGGTAGCCTGACCGCCGTGGTCGACATCGACGCCGCGATCGGGTTCGTGGTGGCGCACGGGGACGCGGTGGAGCGTGCCCGGCTCTCCTGGTTGCGTACCGGCACCCCACCGGCTCCCGAGGTGCTCGACAGCGCGGAGGTCGGCCAGACCCTCGGCGGCGGCTGGCCGGCGACCTGGGGTGACGAGGTCGCCTCCGTCGACGCGACCTGTTTCCGGCTGACCGAGCTGGACGATCTCGGCGCGCTGGGCCGGCCGGCCGCCCGCCGGGCGCTGGACTGGCTGGCCGCCGCCCAGCAGCGCGACGGCTGCTGGGAAGAGGATCAGGCGCTCGCCGACAGCGCTCCCGAATGGGCCCGTCCGGGCAGCCCGGAGGCGCGGCTCTACCTGACCGCCAACGCCGCGTTCTGGCTCACCGTGGCCGGCCTGGACGCCCGGGCCGCCGGCCCGCTCGACCACCGGGTCGGCGGAGCGTACGCCGGTGTGGTGCAGGCCGCCGGCCAGGCGCTCGCCGCCCAGCTGCACCCCGACGGCAGCTGGCCCTCCTTCCTGGCCGCCGGTTGGCTGAGCGCGGCGGTGCTGCACCGGCAGCAGATGTTCTACGAGTCGGCGCGGATCAAGGCGGTGCTCGCCGAGCGGCTGCCGCAGGCGGCGCCGGCCGACGCCGCGTGGCTGGCCGCGACGCTGCGCCGGGTCGGCGTCGACGAGCAGGAGTGGACGCTGGTGGCGGCCCGCCGCCGGCTGGCCGAGACGCAGCGCACCGACGGCGGCTGGAGCAGCGACGACGGCCACCAGTTCGACGTCCACGCCACCCTGGCCGCGATCCGCGCCTTCCGCTGAGTGACTCAGTTACGCAGGTGGCCGGTGCCGGTCACCACGTACTTGGTGCTGGTCAGCTCGGGCAGCCCCATCGGGCCGCGGGCGTGCAGCTTCTGCGTGGAGATGCCGATCTCGGCGCCGAAGCCGAACTCGCCACCGTCGGTGAACCGGGTCGAGGCGTTCACCATGACCGCCGCCGAGTCCACCCGGGCCACGAACTCCCGGGCCGCCGCCTGCGAGTCGGTGACGATCGCCTCGGTGTGACCGCTGCCGTACCGCCGGATGTGCGCGACCGCCGCGTCGAGCGAGTCGACGACGGCGACCGAGATGTCCGCCGAGAGGTATTCGGTGGCGAAATCCTCGTCGGTGGCCGGGACCACGGCGTCGGAGAAGCGGGCCACCTCGGCGGAACCGTGCACGGTCACCCCGGCCTCGGCGAAGGCGGCCAGCATCGCGGGCAGGAACTCCTCCGCGATCGCGGCGTGCACCAGCAGCGACTCGGCGGTGTTGCAGGTGGAGAGCCGCTGGGTCTTGGCGTTGAGCGCGATCGACACCGCCATCGACAGGTCGGCGGCGGCGTCCACGTAGACGTGGCAGTTGCCCACCCCGGTCTCGATCACGGGCACGGTCGACTCCTCGACCACGGTCCGGATCAGCGACGCGCCACCGCGCGGGATCAGCACGTCGACCAGGCCGCGCGCCCGCATCAGCTCCTTGACCGAGTCGCGGGTGCTGGCGTCGAGCAGCTGCACCGCGTCCGCCGGCAGGTCGGCGTCGGCGATGGCGTCGCGCAGCACCGCCACCAGCGCCGCGTTCGAGTGGGCAGCGGACGACGAGCCGCGCAGCAGCGCCGCGTTGCCGGACTTCAGGCAGATGCCGGCGGCGTCCACTGTGACGTTCGGTCGACCCTCGTAGATGATGCCGACCACGCCGAACGGCACCCTGATCTGCCGCAGTTCCAGCCCGTTGGGCAGCGTCGAGCCGCGTACCACCTCGCCCACCGGGTCCGGTAGCGCGGCCATCTGGCGCAGCGCGTCGGCGATGCCGGCCACCCGGCCCTCGTCGAGGGCGAGCCGGTCCAGCACGGCCGCGCTCAGCCCGGCCTCGCGCCCGGCCGCCAGGTCCGCGCCGTTCGCGGCCAGAATCTCCGGCGTACGCGCCACCAGCGCGTCGGCCATCGCGTGCAGCGCGGCATCCTTGGCGGTACGGGTCGCCACGGCCAACACCTCCGCTGCGGTACGCGCCCGCCGGGCCTGCTCGCTCACGCTCATCCCAAGCTCCTCACAGTGTTAGGAAGGGGCCCTTTATATACACCAGGCGTTAACAGGGGGCCCTTCCTTACCAGCATCTACAGCAGGACCAGGTCGTCGCGGTGGACGACCTCTCGTTCGTACGCCGGGCCGAGCGCCGCGGCGAGATCGGTGGTGGAGCGCCCGAGCAGGCCGGGCAGCTCGACCGCGTCGTAGTTGACCAGCCCCCGGGCGACCGGTGCGCCGGAGGTGTCGACCAGGTCGACCGGGTCACCGGCGGTGAACGCCCCGTCGACGGCGGTGATCCCGGCCGGCAGCAGCGACTTGCGTCGACCCACCACGGCGGCGACCGCGCCGGGATCGAGGTGCAGGCGTCCCCGGGGCGAGGTGGCGTGGGCGAGCCAGAACAGCCGGGCGGCCGGGCGGCGCAGGCTGGGGTGGAAGTAGGTGCCGACCGGCTCGCCGGCCAGCGCGGCGACGGCCTGCGTGGCGGAGGTGAGCACCACCGGGATGCCGAATCCGGTGGCGATCCGGGCCGCCTCGACCTTTGTCACCATGCCGCCGGTGCCGACTCCCGAGCGGCCGGCGCCGCCGATGTCGACGCCGGCCAGGTCGGTCTCGTCGCGTACCTCGGCGATGCGGCGGGAACCGGGGCGGGCCGGGTTGCCCGTCCAGAGGGCGTCGACGTCGGAGAGGAGCACCAGCAGGTCGGCGTCGACCAGGGCGGCCACCAGGGCGGCCAGCCGGTCGTTGTCGCCGAACCGGATCTCCTCGGTGGCGACCGTGTCGTTCTCGTTGACGATCGGCACCGCCCGCAGGTCGAGCAGCTTGCGCAGGGTCCGGTACGCGTTGCGGTAGTGCGCCCGCCGGGTCACGTCGTCGACGGTGAGCAGCACCTGGCCGACGGTGTGCCCGTGCCGGGCGAAGGCGGCGGCGTACCGCCCGATCAGCAGGCCCTGGCCGACGCTGGCGGCGGCCTGCTGGGTGGCCAGGTCGCGTGGTCGCCGGGTCAACCCGAGCGGGGCCAGCCCGGCGGCGATCGCACCGGAGGAGACGAGCACCACCTCCCGACCCTCGGTGGTACGAAGGCCGAGGGCGTCGACCAACGCGTCGAGCCGCTCGTCGTCCAGGCCGCCGCTGGCGGTGGTCAACGAGGATGATCCGATCTTGACGACGACCCGCCGGGCCGCCGTGACTGCGTCACGCACCCGCCTATTCTGCGTGGTCGCCGCAGCGACCCCCGCCGCCGTTCCCATAGTCTGGCCGGTCGTGACACCTGACGAGTACGTCGAGGCGGTGCTGGAGCTTGTCGACCGGATCCCGCCGGGCCGGGTGATGTCGTACGGCGCGGTGGCCGACGCGCTCACCGAGCGCTCCGGTCGGGCCTCCGCCCGGTTGGTCGGGGCGATCATGTCCCGGCACGGTGGCGGCGTGCCCTGGCACCGGGTGGTCAACGCTTCGGGCGGCATGCCACCCGGGCTCGCGGCCGAGGCGCGGGCGCGCTGGCTCGCCGAGGGTACGCCGCTGCGCCAGGGCCGGGTGGACATGCGCGCGGCGGCCTGGTGGCCCGGAGAGGGGATGTGACCGGGCGGAAAACGTGAGTAACATTCGGCGCCATGAGCGCGTCGCCGGGCGCAGCCGGCTCACCATCCGATGCCGCTCGGCCGCGCCAGGCACCCGCCGCCCCGCCCGGTGAGTCGCAGGTCGCCCGGCCGCGCCAGGCACCCGCCGCCCCGCCGGGTGAGTCGCAGGTCGCCCTGCCGGGTGAGTCGCAGATCGCCCTGCCGCGCGAGGTGCCCGCCGGCTCGCCGCGTGAGTCGTCCGCCGGCCTGCCGCGCAAGGTGCACGCCGGTTACGCCCTCGGTTCGCTGGCCACCGGGGCGTTCGGCACGGTGCCGGGGCTGCTGCTGTTGCCGTACCTCACTGACACCCTCGGGGTGGCCGCCGGGGTGGCGGCCCTGCTGGTGCTGCTGCCGAAGGCGTGGGACGTGCTGGTCAACCCGGTGGCGGGGCGGATCTCCGATCGCACCCGGTCCCGCTGGGGCGCGCGCCGGCCGTACCTGCTCTTCGGCGGGCTGGCGCTTGCCGTGCTGTTCGGGTCGATCTTCGCCGCGCCGTTCGGCACCGGACCCGCCGCCGGGGCGTACGTCGCGATCGCCTTCCTGGCCACCGCGACCGCGTTCGCCTTCTTCCAGGTGCCCTACGTGGCGATGCCGGCCGAGCTGACCGACGACTACGCCGAACGTACCCGGCTGATGACCTGGCGGGTCGCGGTGCTGGCGCTGGCCATCCTGGTCGCCGGGGCGGTGGCCCCGCTGGTGCGCGACGCGGGCGGCGGCGCGGTCCCCGGGCACCGCTGGATGGGTCTGTTCGTCGCGGCGCTGATCGCGCTCGGGGCGATCGGTGCCTTCCTCGGCACCCGGTCCGCCCCGCAGGGCAGCATCGGGGAGAGCGAGCCCAGCCTGCGCGCTCAACTCGCCGTCGCGGGCCGCAACCGGCCGTTCAGGGCGCTGCTGCTCTGCTTCGTGGTGCAGTCCGCCGGGGTGGCGACGATCCTCGCCGGGGTCCAGTACTTCGCCGATCAGATCCTGCGCGATCCGACGACCGGGCCGACCCTGCTCTTCGTCTGTTTCGTCGGCCCGGCCCTGGTGGTGATGCCGCTCTGGTCCCGGGTGGGCGCCCGGCTGGGCAAGCTCGCCGGCCTGGTCGCCGCGTCGCTGATCCTGGCCGCCGGCGGGCTGGCCCTGATCGCCGCGCCGGTGCTGCCCGCCGTCGTGATCTACCTGCTGGTCGCGCTGATCGGGGTCGGGTACGCCGGGCAGCAGGTCTTCGCGATGGCGATGCTCCCGGACTGCATCGCGTACGACACCGCGCGGACCGGCCGTCGACAGGCGGGGGTCTTCACCGGCCTATGGACCGCCGGCGAGACCTTCGGCCTGGCCCTCGGTCCCGGCATCTACGGCCTGGTGCTCGCCGTCACCGGCTACGTCTCCTCCACCACGGGCACCGCCGCCGCCCAGTCCGACACCGCCCGCCTCGGTGTCCTCCTAGGCTTCACCCTCCTCCCCGCCCTCCTGATCGCCCTCGCCACCCTCCTACTCCGCCCCTACACCCTCACCGAGGCCACCCTCGCCGAGGCCACCCTCACCGCCCTCCCGACCACCGCCGATCATGGAGTTGTCGTCGGGACAGAAGCCGCGAACCACCACGAAAAGGGGATCGAAACTTCATGATCGACGAGAGCAGGGCGGCGGCGCTGCCCGCGCACGGGGTGCCGGCAGAGCGGGTGTTGGGGGAGATTCGGGAGCTGCGGGGGCTGGATCGGCCTACGCACGGGGGGCGGCTGTTCGCGTACGTGTACGACCCGGGGGTGCCGGGGCTGGACGAGCTGACCGCCGCCGCGTACGCCGAGAGCGCCCACGTCAACGGGCTCGACCCGACCGCCTTCCCCTCCCTGCTGGCGATGGAGAACGCGCTTGTCGGTGCGGCGGCACGGCTGCTCGGCGGCGGGCCTGGCAGCAACGCACCGGACGCGGTCGGCAGCGTCACCAGCGGTGGCACCGAGTCGCTAATCCTGGCCGTGAAGGCCGCCCGGGACGACCGACCGGAGATCGACACGCCCCGGATCGTGGTGCCGGCCAGCGCGCACGCCGCGTTCGCCAAGGCGGCCCACTACCTGCGGGTGGAACTCGATCCGGTGCCGATCGACCCGGCCACCCTGCGGCCGGCGGTCGCCGACGTGGCCGCCGCGATCCGGCCGGAGACGGTGCTCGTGGTCTGCTCCGCCCCGTCGTACGCGCACGGTGTCGTCGACCCGGTCGAGCAGATCGCCGGGGTGGCCGCAGCGGCCGGTGTGCGCTGTCACGTGGATGCCTGCTTCGGCGGTTGGACCCTGCCCTACCTGCGTCGCCTCGGCGCGCCGGTGCCGCCCTTCGACTTCACTGTCGACGGGGTCACCTCGATCTCGGTGGACCTGCACAAGTACGCGTACGCCCCGAAGGGCGTCTCGGTGCTGCTGCACCGCGACCCCGGGCTGCGCGCGCCGCAGTACTTCGGGTACGCCGACTGGCCCGGCTACACAATGGTCAATCCGGTGCTCTCCTCGACCCGCCCCGGCGGCCCGATCGCCGCCGCGTACGCCACCCTGCGCCACCTCGGCGACGACGGCTATCTGGAGCTGACCGGCCGGACCTGGGCGGCGGTGCGGGCGCTGGCCGACGCGGTGCGTGGCGTCGACGGGCTGCGACTGGTCGCCGAGCCGGAGTCGACAGTGGTCTGCCTCACCTCGACCGATCCGGCGTTGGACCTCTTCGTGCTGGTCGACGAGCTGACCGCGCGCGGCTGGCACACCCAGCCCCAGCTCGCGTACGCCGGGCTGCCGCGCAGCGTGCACCTGACGGTGACGGCCGCGGTGACGCCCCGGGTGGCAGAGTTCGGGCCGGCCCTGACCGACGCGGTGGCCGCGGCGCGGGTCCACGGCCCGGTGGTGCTGCCACCGCACCTGCTGGCGCTCGCCGGCAGCCTCACCCCGGAGGCGCTCACCCCGGAGCTGGTCGCCGGGCTCGCCGACGGGCTCGGCCTGGCCGGTCACGCCGGTCCGCCGGACCGGATGGCGGTGGTGAACACGCTGCTCGACGCCGCGCCGGTGCGGTTGCGGGAACGACTGCTTGTGGAGTTCGTCGGGCTGTTGCAACGCCCGACCTGGTAGCTGCCGCAGGGCAGCGCCGGCAGCGGGGACGCCGGAGGTTCGACGGTTGGCAGGTGCGGCGGCCCGGTGGCGGGGCCGCCGCACCTGCGGTCAGCGGATCATGCGCAGGTCGACGGCGTTGTCCTGCGATTTCCGGTCCCGCCACTCCTGATCCCAGTCGTCGAGGTGGAGGACCAACAGACTCGGCGCGGGATCGGCCTGGGCGACCAGGAACCGGAAGGTGTGGCTCCGCTTCGCGCCGGACTTCAAGCCGTCCAGCGAGCAGACCTCCACCGTCGGCACCATCCGGCACCCCGACAGGTCACCGCCGGCCGGCTCGCCGATGGTGTAGAGGTTGGTGAAACCGAGCCGGGGCACGTCCACCGGACCCTTGTTGGTCACCGTGACGGTGACCGAGCCGGTCCGGTTGCCGTCGGCGTCGGGCGGGCCGAGCACCAGCTCACCCGCGGTCAGTGTGAGATCGGTAAGCCGGGGGTCGATCCCGAACTTCGTCGGTCCGGTCGTCTGGTCGAACCGGGTGCCGCTCCAGGCGTACGTCCGCCACTGCTTCTGCGGCCACCAGTTGGGCGTGCCGCAGCAGGGCTGGATGTCGGCCACCTCCACCCGGACCGTGCCGTTGGCGCCGATGGCGACGTCCGTGATGTCGTCCATCCCCTCGCGGGTGGCGACCACCCGGCCCAGGGTGACGATCCGGCCGGTGCCGTCCCGGGAGAAGGCGAGCACCTGCTTGGCCAGGGCCTCCCCGTACCGGCAGGCGACCAGGGCGATCGTGTCGGTGCCGCCGTCGCCGTTGACGTCGCCGTAGTGGAGTTCCCCCCACAGCTCCGGCCGGCTCTCCTCCTGTGGTTCGCGCAGCCGGACATCGTCGGTGATGCAGGTCGTCGGGGCGTACGGCGGCCAGGCGGGCAGGTCGACGCGGGCCGCGAGGAACTGCGCCCGACTGATCCGGCCGTCCGGCCCGCCCGGGGTGGGATTGGAGGTGCTCGGCGTCGATGGCGGCGTCGCCGTCGGTGTCGGCGTACCAGCCGGGGTCGGCGTACCCGTCGGCGTCGGCTCGCCGGTCTGTGCCGGTATCGGGTTCGGATCGGTGCGGTTCAGGTGTGCGTGGGCACCCATCGGCACCACCACGGCGAGCACCACGGCCACCGCGACGGCAACCGCCGCCCGCTGCCGCCGCCGACGCACCGTGCGTCGTACCGCCTGCGTGCCGGCCGGTCGCACCGCCGGGCCGTACGCCGCCCGGAACGCAGCGAACTCGCCGCTGACCAGGATGTCCTCGGGCTCAGTCACGGTCGCCCACCTCCCCGGTGCCGGTCAGTTGCGCGGCCAGTGCCACCCGACCCCGGTGCAGCCAGGACTTGACCGTGCCCGCCGGCACGCCTTCCTGCTCCGCGATCTGGGTGACGCTGAGGTCCGCCAGGTAGTGCAGCACCATCGCCCGGCGCTGGGTGGTGGGCAGCTGAGCCAGGGCGGCGCTCAACGCCACCCGGTCCGGTCCCGGTCCCGCCACGTGCTCCGGCCGCTGCCGGCGCAGCCAGGACTGTGCGGTTCGCATCCGTCGCCAACGGCTGGTGGCGAGGTTCCAGGCGACCCGGCGTACCCAGCCCACCGGATCGTCGTACCGGGACACCTTCGACCAACGGGCGAACGCCCGGCAGAACGCCTCCTGGACCAGGTCCTGGGCCTGCGACAGGTCACCACAGTAGGCGGCGAGCTGAAGCGTGAGGGAGCGGAAATGCGTGTGGTAGAGCCCGTCGAAGTCGATTCCCTCGGCTGGTACCGGCAGCTCTGTCGCCTCGTCCGGGGGTGGTTCCCCGAGCCGTGGTTTCCTGGTCACCATCATCTGTCCTCCCCGTCTGCGCCAGCGTCGCGCGAATCGACGTGGATCACACGCCCCGAAGCGGGCAAGGGTTGCGGGGGTTGGCGTCTTCGGTGCTGTGGTTGACTGTCACATCGGGGACAGGTGACGAGGGAGGCCGAGGTGCAGCTGCCGGCGGTGCTCGGCGAGCCGATCCGGTTCGTGCTCAACTGGGGCCGGCGTTACTCGCTCTGGGTCTTCAACTTCGGGCTGGCCTGCTGCGCCATCGAGTTCATCGCGACCAGCATGTCCCGGCACGACTTCATGCGACTCGGCGTGATCCCGTTCGCGCACGGGCCCCGGCAGGCCGACCTGATGGTGGTCTCCGGCACGGTCACCGACAAGATGGCCCCGGCGATCAAGCGGCTCTACGACCAGATGCCCGAGCCGAAGTACGTCATCTCGTTCGGCGCCTGCTCCAACTGCGGCGGCCCGTACTGGGACTCGTACTCGGTGACCAAGGGGGTCGACCAGCTCATCCCGGTCGACGTCTACGTGCCGGGCTGCCCGCCCCGGCCGGAGGCGCTGCTGCACGGCATCCTCCGCCTCCAGGAGAAGATCGCCGCCGAGCAGTCCGGCGTCGGTGGCGTACCCCGCCCCGACCTGCTCGCTCCGCCGGTTGACGCCCCGCCCAGCGACGGTCGACCGGCCCGCTCCGCCGCCTCGCTCACCGCCCCACCGGTCCGCCCGCCGACCCCCTGACCGCCGCGTCGGCCGGTCCGGCGGTCCGGCCTGCGGTTGGCCTGGCTCAGGCGGTGAAGTCGAGGATCACCTTGATGTCCTGCGGGCCGGGGGAGTAGGCGGAGGCGTAGTCGGCCAGCGGCACCCGGCGGGTGATCAGCGAACCGAGCCAGGCGTGGTCGGCCCGGGCCAGCGCCTCGGCGGCGGCGTCCCAGTGCCGCCGGTTGGCGTTTACCGAGCCGAAGACGACATTGTTCTCAAGCACCAGGGTGCGGTTCAGGGCACCCGCGTCGAAGTCGATCGTCCGCCCGCCACTGGAGACGCCGGCCAGGCAGACGATCCCGGTCGGCGCGACCCGGCACATCGCCTCCAGCACGACGACCGGTGCCCCGGTGCACTCGATGATGATGTCCGGCTCGAAGTCGAGCTGGTCGAGCGGCCCGGAGTGGTACGTCGCGCCGAGCGCACCGGCCAGCGCCGGCTTCGGACCCTCGGTGGCCAGGTCGAGCACGTGTACGGCGAGCCCGCGCTGGCTGGCCAGCAGCGCGGCCAGCAGGCCGATCGGTCCGGCACCGGTGATCAGGGCGGTACGCGGCTGCCACTCCGCCCGCTGGCCGATCCGGTCGATGTGGTCCCACGCCTTGGCCACCACACTTGTCGGTTCGAGCAGCACGCCGACCTCGCCCAGGGCGGGGTGGAGCCCGACGGCGAAGCGCGGCTGGAGCCGCCACCGCTGGCGGGCGAAGCCGGGCAGCGCCTTGATGCCGTGCTCGGTGAACATTCCGTTGCGGCACATGTCCCATTCGTCGACCGCGCAGTTCGGGCAGGGCAGCGGGTCCGGGTGCCGGACGATCCCGGCCACCAGGTCGCCGGGTTGCAAGGTGCCGGTCGGGTCCTCCACGACCCGGCCCAGCGACTCGTGCCCGAGCACCAGCTGGTCGATGCCGGGCGGCGCCTCGCCGTAGTACCCCTCGATGATCTCGATGTCGGTGCCGCAGATCCCCACCGCGACCGCCTCCACCAGGATCGCGCCCTCGTCGGTGGCCGGCTCCGGGTAGTCCTCCAGCAGCCGCAGCGAACCGGGTACCCCGGGGATGACAGTCACAGCGCGCACGGCCCCATCCTGACGGCCGCCGCCGGGTGCCGCCGGCAAAGCCGGGATCTCCACCCACCCGCGTACCTTCGCCGGCTGGGTGCCGTCCGCCACGTCTACTCGCCTGCCGGGGCGACGCGTTCGGCCGTGGTCGGCCATAGGATCAGCGGCATGACACCGGAAGAGGTCGGCCAGCGGCTCGTCGCGCTGCTCGCACCCGTCGAGGCCACCGCGGCGGTCTCCGGCGGTCAGGCGTACGCCCGGGCCACCGTCGACGTACCCCCGGCCGGATGGCGGGCGGCGCTGCTGGCCGCGCGGGACGACGCGGAGCTGGCCTGTGACTACTTCGACTGGCTCTCCGCGGTCGACGAGCTGGCCGACGGCTTCGACGTGGTCGCCCACCTCTGGTCAACCCGGCACCGGCACGGTGTGCTGCTGCGCGCCCGGATCCCGCGCGAGACGCCGGCGGTCGAGTCCGTGGTGGACGTCTTCCCGGGTGCCGCCTGGCACGAGCGGGAAACCCACGAGATGTTCGGCATCGACTTCGCCGGCCACGCCGACCTGCGGCCGTTGCTGCTGCCGCCGGAGTTCGAGGGGCATCCGCTGCGCAAGGAGTTCGTGCTCGCCTCGCGGGTGGCCAAGCCGTGGCCGGGGGCGAAGGAACCGGGCGAGTCGGAGGCTGGCGGTGGCCGTCGACCGATCCGGCCGCCAGGCGTACCCGCGCCGGGGGAGTGGGGCACCACCCCGACCCCGGCCGGCGCGGGCGGGGTCGGCGAGGGACCGCGTGGCGGCACCCCGGCCCGACCCGCCCGGGAACGCCCCGCCCGCCCGGCCCCGGGCGCACGCGGGACCCGGCCCACCGGCCCGGCCGGCGACGGCCCGGCACCCGCCACCGAGCGGCCGGCCCCCGACGAGGGGGGTACGCCCTGATGCCACTCTGGCTGGAGCTGGTGATCCGGATCGGCGGCGTGCTTGTCGCCTTCCTCGTCCTCCCGTTGCTGGTCGGGCAGGCCGAGCACAAGGTGATGGCGCACATGCAGGGCCGGCTCGGCCCGATGTACGCGGGCGGCTTCCACGGCTGGGCCCAGTTGATCGCCGACGGGGTGAAGTTCGTCCAGAAGGAGGACGTCACGCCACGCTCGGCGGACCGGCCGGTGTTCCGGCTGGCCCCGGCGGTGGCGCTGCTGCCGTACCTGCTGGCGTTGCTGGTCATCCCGCTCGGCCCGAACGACCTGGTCGGTCAGCCGCTGGACGTCGGCCTCTTCTTCGTGCTGGCGGTGGTCGGCGTCGGCGTCCTGGCGGTGCTGATGTCGGCCTGGGCCTCGGCCAACAAGTACAGCCTGCTCGGCGGGCTGCGGGGCGCCGCCCAGCTGCTCGGCTACGAGCTACCGCTGGTGCTGGCCGCCGCGTCGGTGGCGATGGCCGCCGGCACGCTGAGCCTCTCCGGCATCGTCGAGGCGTGGCAGCCCTGGTGGCTGCTCTGGCAGGCCCCGGCGATGGTGGTCTTCTTCCTGGCCGGCCTGGCCGAGATCCGCCGGCCGCCGTTCGACATGCCGGTGGCCGACTCGGAGCTGGTCTTCGGGTACATGACCGAGTACACCGGGCTGCGTTTCGCGTTCCTGCTGCTGGCCGAGTACGTCGGCATCGTGGTGATCGCCGCGCTGACCACCGTGCTCTTCCTCGGTGGCTGGCAGGGCCCGTTCGCCGACGCGCAACTCGGTTGGCTCTGGACCCTGCTCAAGGTGGCCGCCGTCAGCTTCCTGATCATCTGGCTCCGGGTCTCCTACCCCCGGCTCCGCGAGGACCAGCTCCAACGCCTCTGCTGGCTGGTCCTCGTCCCCACCGCCCTCGCCCAGCTCGTCCTGACCGCCGCCGTCCGCATCGCGATGTAAGGATGTAAGGAAGGGCCCCCTGTTAACGCCTGCGGTATAGGAAGGGCCCCCTATTAACAAACCGCCCGCCCCGCTGATCAGCGCAGTGGGGTGTGGGCCGGGTCGACGTGCTCGGCGGGGCTCGGGGGCGGCGGCGGGGTGCCGTCGCCGAAGGGCCGGCCACCGAGGCGGTCCCGGTCGTGCGGGGTGAGCCAGTTCGACAGGTCGGGGCCGAGGGGCACGATTCCGGTCGGGTTGATGTCCCGGTGCACCTCGTAGTAGTGCCGCTTGATGTGGTCGAAGTCGATCGTGTCGCCGAGGCCGGGGGTCTGGAACAGGTCCCGGGCGTACGCCCAGAGCACCGGCATCTCGGTCAGCTTGCTCCGGTTGCACTTGAAGTGACCGTGGTAGACCGGGTCGAAACGGACCAGCGTAGTGAAGAGCCGTACGTCGGCCTCGGTGATCGTGTCGCCGACCAGGTACCGCTGCCCGGCGAGTCGCTCGCTGAGCCAGTCCAGCCGGTCGAAGAGCCGGTGGTACGCCTTGTCGTACGCCTCCTGGCTGCCGGCGAAGCCGCACCGGTAGACGCCGTTGTTGACGTCGCCGAAGACCGCCGCGTTGACCTCGTCGATCTCGGCGCGCAGGTGCTCCGGATACAGGTCCGGTGCGCCGGGCCGGTGGTACGCCGTCCACTCGCTGGAGAGGTCCAGGCTCATCTGGGAGAAGTCGTTGGTGGCGACCTGCCCCGTCGGCACGTCGACGATCGCCGGCACGGTGATGCCCCGGGGGTAGTCGGGGTAGCGGGCGAAGTACGCCTCCTGGAGGCGCTCGATGCCGAGCACCGGGTCCCGCCCGTCCGGGTCGAGATCGAAGGTCCAGCTCCGCGCGTCGTGGGTGGGGCCGGCGACGCCCATCGAGATGGCGTCCTCCAGGCCCAGCAGCCGACGTACGATGATCAGCCGGTTCGCCCAGGGGCAGGCGCGGCTGACCACCAACCGGTAGCGACCCGGCTCGACCGGATAGCCGTCCCGCCCGTCGGCGGTGATCCTCGTGGTGATGTACCGCTGGTCCCGGTTGAACTCACCACCCGGCTCGACGTACTTCCCGCCGGTCTGCGTCCGGTCCGCGCCGTTGTTCTCGGTCATGCCCTCGCCCTCTGCCCGTGCCAGCTCGCTGTCCGCGTCCCATCATTGCCGATGCTCCGCCCACCGGCGCGGCGAGCGGCCCAGCCGACGGCCAGCCACCGGCGCGGCGAGCGGCCCAGCCACCGGCTCGCTCAACCGCCGGCCAGCCGTCGGCTTGCTCAGCCGGCGGCCTGGGCGGCGAAGGCGAGTACGACCAGGGTGCCGTTGCTCACCGCGTGCGCCACGATCGGTACCCAGAGGTTGCGGTGGCGTTGCAGCAGCCAGGCGAAGAGCAGGCCGGCGGCGAACGCGCTTATGGTGTTGAAGCCTCGGGGCAGGTGCATCACCGCGAAGAAGGCGGCGGAGGTCACGATCGCGGCGACGGCGGGGAGTCGGGTGGCCAGCCCCTGGAAGAAGACGCCCCGGTAGAGCACCTCCTCGTAGATCGGGGAGGCGACGGCCGCGAAGAAGAGGGCGAAGGTGAACTGGGCCAGCAGCGGGCCGGCCGGGTAGCCGCCCTCGCCGCCGCCGTCGGCGGTCAGCGCCGCCGGCAGGACGAGCAGCAGGACGAGGGTGAACGCCGCCTTCGCCAGACCCCAGCCGCCCGCCGCCCGCAGTTGGGCGGGTCGTGGCCGGTGCAGCAGCAGCGGTGCGCGTACCGCGCCGAACCGGCGGTACGTCACGGCGAGCCCGACCAGCAGCTGGACCCCGTTGATCAGGAGCCAGGCGACGCTCATGGCGACCACCTCGGAGGCGCCGAGCGCGGCAGGTCCTCGGGCGAGCAGGTCGGCCACCGTGGCGTTCGCCAGGCCGAAGCCGACCACCAGGACGATCACCAGGTCGAGCCAGGTGAACCGGGTCGCGGTCGGCGACGGGGTGGGTCGGGCCGGAGCGGTAGGCGTACTCATCGCGCCAATGTTAGTCACGCGACCTATTTAGGTCAACCGACCGATAAAGTATCATCGACGCATGCCGAAGGTGGTCGATCACGAGGAGCGCCGGCGACGACTCGGTGCCGCCGCATGCGCCGTGCTGAGCCGGACCGGAGCGGCCGGGACGACCGTCCGGGCCGTCGCGGGCGAGGCGGGCATGCCGCTGGCCACCGCCCAGCACTACCTGCCGACCCGGGAGCTGATGGTCCGGGCCGCGATGGCGCACCTGGTCGACCGGGTGGTCGACCGGGCCCGGATGATCCCGACCGGGCCGACCGCCCTGGACACGCTGCGCCTCGCCGTGCTGGAACTCGTACCCCTGGACGCCGAGCGGATCTTCGAGGCGCGGATCTGGCTGGTGCTTACCGCCGAGTCCCTGATCGACGACCGGATCGCGGGCGTGCTGCGGGACAGCGCCGTCGAATTGCGCGGCAACCTCGAACGCCTGGTCGCCCAGGCCCGCGCGGACGGCAGCATCGCCGCCGACGTCGACGTGCCGGCGGCGGCAAGCGGGCTCGCCACGCTGCTGGACGGGCTGACCGTCCGGCTGCTGTCGACCGCGCTCACCCCCGCCGAGGCCCGCGCCGAGGTGGACGCCCACTTCGCCCGCCTCGCCGCCGCCGACTGATCGACGCCGTTCCGGCGAAAACGGCGGCATCCCGCGCCTGGCGAGCGAAAATGGCGGCATCCCGCGCCTGGCGAACCCCGCCACTCCGCCGAAACGGAGTCGATCACGTCAGCGGGTGCGCGGGGCGATCCGAGCCAGCGGGATGTCGATCTCCCACCAGCAGAGCGGCACCGAGCTGCAGTGCGATGGATTGGTGCAGTCGCGTGGGAGAGAGCGACACGAGCGGTTGTCCGTCCAGGAGTTCACGGCGGTGGCCGTCGTCGGGCAGGCGGTCGAGGTCGACCGTCGTCCAGTCGCCCGGCGCCGGGTAGTCGTCGTGCAGCGCGGCGGTCATCGACGGGTCCTTTCGGGTGCGTCGCTCTCCCCAGAGTCGCCGTACCAACGACTACCCCCGGGTGGTGGTCGCGCGCGCCGTGAGCACAGGGCAGGATGTTCGGCATGAGCGAGCGAAGCGAGCCGGCCGGGATGCCGGGCAGCGGCCTGGTCAAGGGCCTGGCGGTCACGCTCAAGACGATGACGAAGCGGTCCACCACCCAGCAGTACCCGGACGTCGCCCCCGACCTGCCGCCGCGCTCGCGCGGGGTGATCGCGCTGCTGGAGGAGAACTGCACGGTCTGCATGCTCTGCGCGCGCGAGTGTCCGGACTGGTGCATCTACATCGACTCGCACAAGGAGGAGGTGGCGGTGCCCGGCGCCGCCCGCCCCCGCCAGCGCAACGTGCTCGACCGGTTCGACATCGACTTCTCGCTCTGCATGTACTGCGGCATCTGCATCGAGGTCTGCCCCTTCGACGCGCTCTACTGGTCGCCCGAGTTCGAGTACGCCGAGTACGACATCAAGGACCTGCTGCACGACAAGGACCACCTGGGCGAGTGGATGGTCACCGTGCCGCCGCCGCCCGCGCACGACCGCAACGGCGAGCCGGCCAAGGAGGAGACCGCCGCCGCGCGCAAGGCCGCGGTCCCCGCCGCCTCCGCCGCCCGGCCGACCACCCCGGCGGTACGCCCCGAACGCCGCCCCGCCCCACCCCGCGCCAACCCCGGCGGCCCCACGCCCACCGGCGGCGACGGCAAAGCCGCTCCGGACAGCGGCGACGGCCCAGCCAGCCCCGACAGCGGCCCGCCCGCGTCCGGGGCCGGCGACGACGAAGGTACGACCGCGTGACCGGCGTGGACGTGCTGCTGCTCGCCCTCGGCGCGGTGGCCGTCGGTGCGGGCGTGCTGGTGGTGGCGACCCGACACCTGGTCCGGGCCGGGCTCTACCTGGTGGTCTGCCTCGGTGCCCTGGCCGGCATGTACCTGGTCCTCACCGCCGAGTTGGTGACCTGGGTCCAGGTGCTCATCTACGTCGGCGCGGTCGTGGTGCTGCTGCTCTTCGCGGTGATGCTCACCCGCGCGCCGATCGGTCCCTCGGACGACCTGGACCGTCCCGGTTGGCCGGCCGCGCTGATCGGCGGTGGGGTCGGGTTGGGCCTGGCGGCGCTGCTGATCGACGCGTACCGCTGGACGAGGGTGGAGCTGCCGGCGGCGGGCACCGCCGAACGCATCGGCGAGCAGGTCTTCGGCGCCTGGGTGCTGCCGTTCGAGTTGCTCTCGGTGCTGCTGCTGGCGGCCCTGGTCGGCGCCATCGTGCTCTCCCGCCCCGACATCGGTCGCCGTGACGTCAACGGCCCCGGCACCGGCCGTCGCGCCTCGACGGAGAGCGTCCCGGAGGGCGAACGGGGGCCGCTGCGGTGAGACCCGTAATCCCGTACGTCACCGCCGCCCTGCTCTTCGGCCTCGGCGTGTACGGCGTACTGCGCCGCCGCAACGCGGTGCTGGTGCTGATGGCCGTCGAGTTGATGCTCAACGCGGTGAACCTGATCCTGATCACGGCGGACACCACGGCGAAGGCGATGCTGCCGCACGGCGGCCAGGTCTTCGCGCTCTTCGTGATCGTGCTGGCCGCCGCCGAGATCGGGGTCGGTCTGGCGATCGTGCTCCAGCTCTACCGGATGCGGGCCAGCGTCGCCGTCGACGAGGTACCGCTTACCGAACCACCCGCCGACGCGCCGGTCCCCGCCGCCATCGGCCCCGCCGGGCCGCCGAACGGACCGGAGGGGCAGCGGTGAGCGGGGTGACGTTGCTTGGCGCGCTGCTGCCGGTCGTACCCCTGGTCGCCGGTCTGATCGGTCTGCTGCTGCCACCCTCGTCACGCGGCGCGGGCGCCGGGCCCGACGTCGCCAGGCGAGCCGCCATCGCCGGTACCGGGCCCGACGTCGTCCGGCGGGTCGCCATCGGTCTCGGCGTGGCCGGCGCGGCCGGTGCGCTCGGCCTGGCGCTGGCCCTGCTGGTCACCCTGGAGCACCCGGCGGAGGCGTCGACCACCTGGATCCGGTTCGGCGGGCTCACCGTCACCCTCGGGGTACGCCTCGACGGCGCCGCCGCCCTGGTCGCGGTCGCCGTGGCGGCGGTCGCGCTGGCCGTGCAGGTCTACTCGATCGGCTACCTCAGGCGCGGCCCGCACGACGAGGTGGACGTCGACCACCGCTACCCGCCGTACGCGGCGCAGATCAGCCTCTTCACCGCCGCCATGCTGCTGGTGGTGGTCTCCGGGGACCTGATCCTGTTGCTGGTCGGCTGGGAGGTGATGGGGATCTGCTCGTACCTGCTGATCGCCCATGACCGGCGGCTGCCGGAGGCGCCGGCCGCCGCGATGAAGGCGTTCCTGGTGACCCGGGTCGGCGACGTGGGTTTCCTGCTCGGCATCGCGCTGCTCGGCGTCTCGGCGGGCAGTTTCCGGATCGCCGACGTGCTCGCCCACGACCACGGCGCGACCACGCTCACCGCCGCCGGCCTGCTGCTGCTCGCCGGGGTGGCCGGCAAGAGCGCCCAGTTCCCGCTGCACACCTGGCTGCCGGACGCGATGGCCGGCCCCACCCCGATCTCCGCGTTGATCCACGCCGCGACCATGGTGGCCGCCGGCGTGTACGCGGTCACCCGGCTCTGGCCGATTTTCGCGGCCACCCCGGCCGTGCTGGCGGTGCTCGGGGTGATGGCGTCGGTGACCCTGCTGCTCGGCGCGTTCGCCGCCACCGCGCAGGACGACCTCAAGCGGGTGCTCGCCTGGTCCACGGTTTCCCAGATCGGCTACATGACCGGCGCGCTCGCCGTCGGCGCCCCGGCCGCCGCGCTGTTCCACCTGCTCACCCACGCCGCGTTCAAGGCGCTGCTCTTCCTCGCCGCCGGTGTGGTGATCCACGCGCTCGGCACCGCGTCGATGGCCCGGATGGGCGGGCTGCGGCACACCATGCCGGTCACCTTCTGGTGCACGCTCATCGGCCTCGGCGCGCTGGCTGGCGTACCGCCGCTCGCCGGCTTCTGGAGCAAGGAGGGTGTGCTCGCCGCCGCCGAGGACGCCCTGCACGGCGACGGTCCGGCCCCGGCGTGGGTCGGCTGGCTGGTGTTTCTCTCCGGGCTGGTCGGGGTGGCCGTCACCGCCTGGTACGCCACCCGGCTGCTGCTGCGTACCTTCTTCGGCACCGCCCGCGACCCGTCGGTGACGCCGCACGACCCGCCGGCGCTGCTGCGCTGGCCGGTGCTGCTGCTCGCCGTCCCGGCCGCGCTGCTCGGCCTGGCCGGGTTCTGGCCTGCCTTCACCGACCGGCTGGTGTCGAATGGTCCCGGTGAGCTGGGGATGCACGTCGGGCCGCTGATGCTGCTGCCGCTGGCGCTGCTGCTGCTCGGCACCGCGCTGGCCTGGGCCGGCTGGCGACGGGACACCGCCGCCGATCCGGCGGCGGCGCTGGGTCCGCTGCGGCCGGTCTTCGCCCGCGCGTTCCGCCTCGACGACCTCCAGCACGCCCTGGTGGTACGCCCGACGACCGCGCTCGGCCGGGCGGCGCGGGTCGCCGACGAGCGGGTGGTGGACGGGGCGGTCACCGGGACCGGGCGGGGTGCCCGCGCCCTCGGTGGTGGGCTCGGTGCCCTGCACCGGGCGGCGTTGCCCCGCGCCGCCGCCGCGCTGCTCGCCGGCGTGCTGCTGTTCGGGCTGGCCGCCGTCCTGATCGGAGCGACCGCATGAGCCTCGATCGAGCGGCAGTGTGCAATCGGAGCGACCGGGTGCGCTTCGACCGAGCGGCAGTGCGCAATCGGAGCAACCGCATGCGCCGCCTCGGCGGACCGGCACCGCGCAGGACCGGAGGGGCGGCATGAGTCTCGGGCAGTTCCTGCTGGTCGCGGTGCTCGCGGTGCCGGCCCTCGGCGCGCTCGCGGTGGCGGCCACGCCACGCGACCGGGCCGCCCGGCTGGTGGGTACGATCGCCGCCGCGCTGACCCTCGTCGCGGCGCTCGCGCTGGCCGCCGACCGGGCCGGCACCTGGACGGCCTACGGGCCGACCCCACCTGCCGTACGCCCCTGGCACGCGCTGGACCTGCCCTGGGTGCCGGGGCTGGACCTGCGCTTTCACCTCGGGGTGGACGGCATCTCCTGGCCTTTGGTGGTGCTGACCGCCCTGCTCACCCTGCTCTGCTGCGGCTACAGCCTCTGGCGGGTGCCGGCCGGCGGCAGCGGGCGGGCCCTGGTGGCGCTGCTGCTGGTGGTCGAGGTGGGCATCCTCGGCACCTTCCTCGCCCTGGACCTGGTCCTCTTCTTCCTCTTCTTCGAGGTCGTCCTGCTGCCGATGTACGCGATCATCGTCGGCTGGGGCGGCGACGGCACCGATCCGGCGGCGGTGGCGGCGCGCCGCCGGGCCGGGCGGAAGTTCGCCCTCTACACCCTCTTCGGCTCGGTGCTGCTGCTGGTCGGCGTCTACGTCGTGGTGGCCGCCGCCGGCACCGCCGACATCGTCGCGCTCACCGGTGGCACCGGGCTGTCCCGGAGCAGCCAACTTGCCGCGTTCACGCTGCTCGCGCTGGCCTTCGCGGTGAAGAGCCCGCTCTGGCCGCTGCACTCCTGGCTGCCGGACGCACACACCCAGGCACCCACCGTCGGTAGCGTGCTGCTCGCCGGGGTGCTGCTCAAGATGGGCACGTACGGCCTGATCCGGGTCGCCGTCGGGGTGGCCCCGGAGGGGGCCCGCTGGGCGGCACCGGTGCTCGGCGTGCTCGCGGTCGCGGCCATCCTGGTCGGTTCGCTGGTCTGCCTGGCGCAGACCGAGCTGAAACGGCTGATCGCGTACTCCAGCGTGGGGCACATGGGCTTCGTGCTGCTCGGGGTCGCCACGCTTACCACCACCGGCATCCAGGCGGCGCTTATCGGCAACGTCGCGCACGGCATCATCACCGGCCTGCTCTTCTTCCTGGCCGGTGCGATCAAGGACCGGACCCACACCGGGGCGCTGAGCGAGCTGTCCGGGTTGCGGGAGACCGCGCCCCGGCTCTCCGGGCTGCTCGCCTTCGCGGCGGTCGCCTCGCTGGGGCTGCCCGGGCTGGCCGGCTTCTGGGGCGAGGCGTTCGCCGTGGTCGCCGCCGTCGAGGTGGGCGGCGCCCTCTGGACCACGCTTGCGGTGCTGGCTGCGCTCGGCGGGGCGCTGACGGCCGCGTACCTGTTGCGGCTGCTGCGGCGGGTGACCCATGGCCGGCCGAGCCCGGCCGTCGCGGCTTTGCGGCGGGAGCCGGCGGCCACCCCGGCCGGCACCGGGCCGCAGCCGAAGCCTGCCGGCACCGGGCCGCAGCCTGCCGGCACCGGGCCGCAGCCTGCCGGCACCGGGCCGCAGCCTGCCGGCACCGGGCCGCAGCCTGCCGGCACCGGGCCGCAGCCTGCCGGCACCGGGCCGCGGCCGGAGTCGGCCGGTCCTGCCGTCGCCGGACCGGGCTCGAAGCTGGCCGCTGCGGAACTCGTCGCCTGGGCGCCGCTGGTGTTGCTGGCGCTGGCCGTCGGGTTGGCGCCGACCCTGGTGCTGGGCGTGGCCGAGGCACCGGTGGCCGCCCTGGTGGAGGTGCTGCGATGACCGGGACCGCCGACGGAAGGTGGGCGTGAGCATGGTGGCGCAGAGCGTCGACAACGTGGCGCTGCTGCCGGCGTACCTGGCCGCCGGGACGGCGGTGCTTGTGCTCTTGGTCGACCTGCTGCTGGCCCGGCCGGCGGCGACCGTGCTCGCGGCGGTCGCCGGTGCGGTCGCCGCCGCGATCGGGGCGGCAGCGGTCGGCGCGGCCGGCGAGCGGCGTACCTTCTGCGTCGGCACCGACTGCTCGTACATCTTCGGCGGCCGGGCAGCGCTGGTCGCCGGCTTGGTGCCGCTGCTGGTCCTCGGCGTGCTGGCGCTCTCCGGGCCGCTGCTGCGGGCCGGCGCGACCCCGGTCGGGGAGTACTGCTTCCTGCTCGCCTGCTCGATGACCGGCGGCGTGGTGCTCGGCGCGGCCGGCGACCTGATCACCCTGATCGTGGCGGTGGAGACCCTCACCCTGCCGCTCTACATCCTGGTCGGGCTGCGCCGGGGCAGCCTGGCCAGCGCCGAGGCGGCGGTGACCTTCTTCGTGGTCAGCGTGGTCGCCACCACGATCACCCTGCTCGGTGCCGCGCTGCTCTACGCGACCACCGGCGCGCTGCACCTCAACCAGTTGGGCGTGGCGCTGGCTGACGGCTCGGAACTGCTCGACCTGCCGCTGACCGGGGTCGCGGTGACCCTGGTGGTGGCCGGGCTGGCGTTCAAGGTGGCGGCGGTGCCGTTCCACGCCTGGGCCCCCGCCACCTACGACGGCGCACCGCTGCCGGTGGCCGCGTACCTGTCGACCGCGTCGAAGCTCGGTGGCGTGGTCGCCCTGCTCGCCGTCGTGCAGTACGCGCTGCCGCAGGGCGTGACCGGGCCGATCCTGGCCGTGGTCGCCGCGCTGACCATGACCGTGGGCAACCTGGTGGCGCTGCGCCAGCGGCGTACCGTCCGGCTGCTGGCCTGGTCCTCGGTGGCGCAGGCCGGTTACATCCTCGCCCCGCTCGGTGCCCTGGCCCTGGCCGACGCCGACGCCCGCTCCGGCGCGTACGCCGCCGCGCTGGCGTACGCCGTCTTCTTCGTGCTGCTGGAGTTGGCCGCCTTCGCCGGTGTGGTGGCCCTGCGCCCGGCGGGCGCGGACGGCGGTCGCCTGGAGGACCTGCGCGGTGCGGCCCGCCGGCAGCCCTGGGTCGGTGCCGCCCTGGCGTTCGCGCTTGTCGGGTTGGCCGGTCTGCCGCCCGCCCTGGCCGGGCTCTTCGCCAAGGTGACGGTGGTCCGGTCGCTGCTGGACGGCGGCGCCGGCTGGCTGGCCCTGGTGGTGGCGGTGAACGCGGTGATCGGTCTGGCCTACTATCTGCGCTTCGCCGCGCTGCTGTACGCCCCGACCGGCGACGCCACCGTGACCCCGCTCGCCCGGCCGGGCCGGGCGGTGGCCGGGGCGCTGGCGGTGGCCACCCTGGTCGCCCTGATCGTCGGCTTCGCCCCGCAGCTGGTGCTCGACCTCGCCGGAAGCTGAGCCGCTGGCCGCTGGCTGGCACCGGAAGCTGAGTGTCCGCCGAGAGTTGAGTGACTGTCACTCAGGTAACTCTCAGTCATGAGACGGATGGTTGGCGGGTACCGGTGTGTTGTACCGGTCAGCGGATCCCGGCATCCGTGCACCGAAGGAGTGATCGTGCACCACAACCGTCTCAAGACCGCCGCACTGCTCGGCCTGCTCACCTCGTTGATCCTGGCGGTGGGCTACTGGTTCGGTGGCAGTGGCGGACTGGTCATCGCCGTACTCGTGTCGCTGGTGATGAACGGCATCACCTACTTCTACTCCGACAAGCTGGCATTGCGCTCGATGCGGGCGCAACCGGTAAGCGAGGCACAGTTCCCCGAGCTGTACCACATGGTGCGGGAGCTGGCCGCCGAGGCTCGGCAGCCGATGCCCCGCCTCTACATCAGCCCGACCGCCCAGCCCAACGCGTTCGCCACCGGCCGTAACCCGCAGAACGCGGCGGTCTGCGTGACGCAGGGGATCGTCGAGCTGCTCGACTACCGTGAGTTGCGGGGCGTCATCGGGCACGAGCTGTCGCACGTCTACAACCGGGACATCCTCATCTCAAGCGTTGCGGCGGGTCTGGCCGGCATCATCACGATGATCGCGAACCTGGCCCTCTTCATCCCGCTGGGCGGTAACGACGAGGACGGCCCGAACCCGCTGGTGCTGCTGCTCACCATCATCCTGGGCCCGATCGCCGCGTCCGTCATCCAGCTGGCGATCAGCCGGAGCCGGGAGTTTCAGGCGGACGCCTCCGGCGCCGAGCTGACCCGTGACCCGCTGGCCCTGGCCAGCGCCCTGCGGAAGATCCACATGGGCGCCCAGCGTCGGCCGCTGCCGGCCGAGGGGCAGCTCACCAGCACCGCGCACCTGATGATCGCCAACCCGTTCAAGGGTGGCGGGGTGGCCGCGCTCTTCGCCACGCACCCGCCGATGGAGCAGCGGGTGGCCCGGCTGGAGCAGATGGCCGCCCAGCAGGGCCCGGTCCGCTTCCAGCGCTGATCTCGCACCAACCCCTTGCGCCGCCCGGGCCGGTCTCTCCACCGGCCCGGGCGGCGTTTCGTACGGCTCGTCACCTCACCGTGAGTCGGCGTCGGGTGCCATGGTCCCGGGGTGGTTCTGGTTGCGGCTCGGGCTCAACTCGGCCTCGATGAGGTCAGCGGCGCGGTCGGCGCCGCCTTCGCTGCGCACCTGCCGCCGGATCTCGGCGCAGCGGGCGGCCACGGTGGCGTCGGAGGTCAGGTGCAGCAGCGCGGCCCGCAGCTCGTCGGCGCGCACGGTGGCCGAATCGACGATCCGGGCGACGCCGAGCGCGGCAAGTTGCTCCGCGTTGGCGAACTGGTCGCTGGCCTGGGGCGCGGCGATCATGGGAGTGCCGCAGTACAGCCCTTCGCTGCTGCCACCCATCCCCGCGTGGGTGAGGAACGCGTCCGCCTGCTCCAGGATGGCCAGCTGCGGGACCCAGCGGTGCACCTCGACGCGGTCCGGGATGGTGCCGAGTTCGGCCGGATCGACGTGTCGGCCGATCTGGAGGACGGTGTGCCAACCGGGGAGCTCGGCTACGGCGGCGAGGCAGCGGCGATAGAAGTCGGGTTGCCGGGTGAACGCTGACCCGAGGGAGACGAGCAGCACCTTCTGCGCGGTTGCGGGGCGGGCCCAGGCGCCCTGATCGCTGCGGTCGCCCAGGGCCGGTCCGACGAAGCTGTAGACGGCCGGGTCCACCCGGTCCGCGTGTGGTTGCAGGACGCGGGGGAGCAGGGCGAGGCAGCGGGCCGGTCGCCCCTGGAAGGCGACGCTGTCCGTGACGGACGATCCGTTGTCCGCGAGCCACGTCTCGAACCGCCGGTAGTACTCCGCTCCCCGGGGCTCGGCGCGCATGGCTTCGATGGCCGGAGCCATCTCCTGCTCGTATCCGTCCCAGGCGACGACCGCGGGCGAAAGCTGGATCGCCGGAATGTCCCACTGTTGGCCGAGGAGGCGTGCCGGCGCCCCGGCGATGTCGTAGAGAAACAGGTCCGGCCGGTCGTCGACGTACCCGTCGCGCAGCTGCGGAAGCATCGCGATCGCATCGTCGAGGAAGACCGTCAGCTGCTCGATCGGATCGTCGGGCCACACCTCGTCGGGGCCGGGCAGCAGCGATTTGTACGGCTTGAGTTCGGCGCCGGTGCCTGCGATGACGTCGGCGAACGACGGGTCGTTGGCGTAGCTGACCCGGTGGCCTCGGCTCACCAGGGTGCGCAGCACGTCCAGGCTGGGGTTGACGTGACCGTGCGCCGGGATGCCGACCATCGCGATGTGAGCCACAGTTCCTCCTCGATCAAGACGAGACGTGACGTCTCGTGCCGGTGAGATTGCCGGGGAGCGCGGCGAGTGTCAAGACGAGACGTCTTGTCTCGTCGCGATAAGCTGTTCCCGTGCCGACACCCGACCCCAGCCGCCGCAACGAACGCGCCCGCCGCGCAATCCTCGACGCCGCCCTCGACCTGCTCACCGAAGCCGGCTATACCGAGCTGACCGTCGAGGCGATCGCCGCCCGCGCCGGCGTGGGCAAACAGACCATCTACCGCTGGTGGCGCGGTAAGGGAGCGGTGATCCTGGACGCGCTCGTGGAGGCCGTCGCCGCTGCCGGTGGCACCGGCCTGCCGGACACCGGCGACCTGCGGGCCGACCTGCGTGCCGTCCTGCGGGGCACGGTCGCGGAATTCGCCGACCCCAAGTTGTCCGCGAGCACCCGCGCGTTGACCATCGAGACGCTTGCCGACGATGAACTCGCCGCGCAGGTCCGCGACCGGCTGCTCAGGCCCCAGCTGGCTGCGGTCCGGGACCGGCTACGCGCCGGCCAACGCGCCGGTCAGGTGCGTACCGATGTCGACCTCGACCAGGCGGTCGAGCTGCTTTTCGGCCCGGTCTACCACCGGTGGCTCCTGCGCACCGGGCCGCTCACCGAGAAGTACGCCGACCAGCTCGTGGACCTCACGCTGGCCGCTATCAATAAATAGTTTGCCCAGCTCAGTGGCGGACGTGGCGCAGCGCACAACGCGGTGCCGGGCGGTAGCGAGCCCGAGGAAACAAAACTGAAGTTAGGGTCTAAACGGGTCTCACTCATTACATTCCCTGGAGGTCGGTCGTGGCTGGGCTGCGCCCTTACCTGACCGTCTGGCAGCTCCCTGGTGCTCCGACGCTGCTGGTCACCGGCATCCTCGGCCGCCTCGGCATCGGCATGACCCCGCTGGCGCTGCTGCTGGTCATCGAGCAGGTCACCGGGCGATACGCCCTGGCCGCCCTGGCCGGTGCCGCCTACGCCCTCTCCGGTGCCGCGCTCAGCCCGGTGGCCGGCCGGATCGCCGACCGGATCGGCCCCACTCCGGTGCTGCTCGCCACCGCGGTCGCCCACCCGCTGGCCCTGGTCGGCCTGCTCTGGGCGGCCCGCTCCGACGCCACACCCTTCGCCGTGGTCCTGCTGGCCGCCGCGCTGGCCGGCGGGTCGTACCCGCCGATGACCGCCGCGATCCGGGGCGCCTGGCACGACCTGACCAGCCTCGCCTCCGGCCGGCACCACCTGCGCAACACCGCGCTCGCCGCCGAGACCACCCTCTTCGAACTCGTCTTCGTGCTCGGTCCACTGCTGGTGGCCGGCTTCGTCCTGGTCGCCGACGCCAGCACGGCGCTTATCGGCGCGGCGGTGGTGACCCTGGTCGGCACCGTCGCGGTGGCCCTCGGCCAGGCCATGCGCGGCCGGCAGCCGCACTCCCGCGAACACCACGCGCGCGGGCTGGGCCCGCTACGGGTTGGTGGCTTCCCGGCGCTGCTGCTCTGCATGGCCGGCATCGGCATCGCCTTCGGGGCGGCCGGGGTGACCGTCCCGGCCTTCGCCACCAGCTACACCCCGGATGATCCGGACAGCCTCGCCGGCCTGCTCCTGGCGGTGTGGGGGATCGGCAGCGCGATCGGGGGAGTCTGGTTCGGCACGCGGCGACCGGCCCGCAACATGACCCGCCAGTTAGCCTGGCTGCTCGCCGCGTTGGCGGGCACCTTCGCCGTCTTCGCCGTGATGCCCACCCCGGCCGCGCTCGGCGTCGCGCTGGTGATCGGCGGGGCCACCATCGCGCCCGCGCTGATCCTGGAGAACACCCTGGTCGGGCGGATCTCGCCGACCGCCATGATGAACGAGGCGTACACCTGGGTGGTGACCATGTCGGTCGGTGCCAGCGCCGTCGGCGGCGCGGTCGCCGGCCTGATCGTCGACCACGGTGGCGTGCCCTGGGCCTTCCTCTTCGCCGGGGCTGCGGTCGCCGTCGGGGCCGGGGTCGCCGCCCTGCCCGCCGGCCCCATCGCCCGCGCGGAAGCCGCCGCCGTACGCACCGAAGAGCAGCCCGTCCCGGTCTGACAAGCGCCATCCCGGCTACGCCGGCCGGATGTTCCGCTACTTCACCAACCGGATCGGCTGCCTGGGCTCCATCCTGGTTCTGCCTTGTCATCCGGCCTGCCGGCGTGCCAACCTGGGCTCATGACGAGACGGCCCGTCTCGTCTCATCTGAGGATCGAGGAATGATCGTGACTGCCCAATCCCGCGTATGGTTCATCACCGGGGCGACCCGTGGACTCGGCCGCGCGGTCACCGAGGCGGCCCTGGCCGCGGGAGACCGCGTCGTCGGCGCGGCGCGCGACCCCGGCCCGCTCGCCGAACTGACCGAGCGCTACCCGGAAACCCTGATCACCCTGCCACTCGACGTGGCCGACCGCGCCGCCGTCATCGAGGCGGTGGAGCGCGCGGCAGGGGCGTTCGGCCAGCTCGACATCGTGTTCAACAACGCCGGTGGCCTGCTGCTCGGCATGCTGGAGGAGGCCACCGAGGAGCAGATCCGGCGGCACTTCGACGTCAACTTCTTCGGCGCCGTCTGGGTCACCCAGGCCGTCATCCCACACCTGCGCGCCCAGGGCGGCGGCCGCCTGCTCCAGGTCACCTCGATGGGCAGCGGCGGCGGAGTGGCCTCGGTCGGCTACTACGCGGCCGGGAAGGCGGCGCTCGACGCGCTCAGCCAGTCCGTCGCGATGGAACTCGCACCCTTCGGCATCAAGGTCACAATCGTGCAGCCCGGCGGCTACGACACCGGCCTCTACACAGTGGGCACCACGGCCACCGAGCCGGACCCGGCGTACGCCCCACTGCGCGCCAAACTGGCCGAACTCTGGGGCGACGACGCCGGCCCCGCACCCGACACCGCCGCACCGGTCATCATGGCCCTGGCCGAGCTACCCGACCCGCCACTGCGCCTGATCGTCGGCAGCAACTCGTACGACATCGTGCAGCAGATGGAGCAGGCCAGAGTGGCGGAGTACCGCGCCTGGGAGCACCTGAGCCGCCAGGCCCCCGGCTGAGCCGGGCCCGCAGCGCCTTCCGCATCGGCGCCCCGGATGCCGGGGACCATGCCGGACAGGTGCCCGGTGCCCGACGGTCGGGCCCGCGCCGTCGCCCAGCGCCTGCTGGGCCCCTCGGCGGCGCGGGCCCGGCCCCGGCTCAGCGGTAGCTGGCGAAGGCGCGGGCCCGGCCGAGCGTCAGCGGTAGTTGGTGAACTGGAGGGCGACGCCGAAGTCCTCGCTCTTGAGCAGCGTGATGACGGCCTGGAGGTCGTCCTTCTTCTTGCCGGTCACGCGCAGCTGGTCGCCCTGGATCTGGGCCTGGACGCCCTTCGGGCCCTCGTCACGGATCTTCTTGCTGATCGCCTTGGCCTTCTCCTGGTCGATGCCCTGCACCACCTTGGCGTCGATCTTGAAAATCTTGCCCGAGGCGCGAGGGTCGCCCGCGTCCAGCGACTTCATCGAGATGTTGCGCTTGATCAGCTTCTCCTTGAACACCTCCAGCGCAGCCCGTACGCGCTCCTCCGTCTCGGCCTGGAGGCTGATCGCCTCCTCACCCGACCAGGAGATCTCCGCACCGGTGCCCCGGAAGTCGAACCGCGTCGCGAGCTCCTTCTCCGCCTGGCGGAGGGCGTTGTCGACCTCCTGGCGGTCGACCTTGCTCACGATGTCGAACGACGGGTTCGCTGCCATGCTCATGCTCCTGCTGTCCGGCGAGTTTGTGATCCTTTGCCCCTGGATGCCCAGGGGTACGACACCCTGACGGTACCCGGTTGCGGTGGAGGCCGGGGATGCCGCTATCCTTGCTTCGCTGCCGCGCCACGGCGTGGCGGTACGCCCTGGCGGGTTGCCCGAGCGGCCAATGGGAGCGGACTGTAAATCCGTCGCGAAAGCTACAGAGGTTCGAATCCTCTACCCGCCACCAGGGAAAGGCAAGGCCCCCGATCTGCGGAAACGCCGATCAGGGGCCTTCGTCGTCTCTCGGCTCTGTTGGCCTTGGTTGCCCGGTTGACCGACCGATCGGGCACGTAGCGGGCGCGCGCGAGGGGGCTCCCTGTCGGCGTGGAGAAGCCCGAAGGCGAGTTTCAGCGCGCCGTCGAGGACCAGGCGAACAAGGAAGCCTCGCGGGACTGCTCATCGATCGGGTTGGCCCCGGCGCCTAGGTTGAATGGCATGAATATGAGCAGGCCCCTGTACCTGGTCTATCTGTCGATCTTCGTCATCTTGATAGCGACTGGCTTCTTTATGAGCGCCTGGCCCTGGTGGGCACTCGCCCTGGTTGGTGCGATCGCCGTGTTCCCGGTGATAGTGGCCGACTGGGTCCTCTCGGCTCGCCGGAAGAGGAACCTATCCAGTTAGTAGCGCCAAGCATTGCTGTAATCGTCCCGTGTCACCTTCCGTCTGGAGGCGGATCTCCTCGGCGGGGCTCGTCCGCCTGAGTAAGGAAGACCCAGGATCCGCCAACCAGGTAGCAGCCGCGATCGACATCCTCGCCAGGGAAGGCCCGACCTTGGGTCGTCCCTTGGTCGACCGAGTCAAGGGCTCGGATTACAAGAACATGAAGGAACTCAGGCCCGGCTCCTCGGGCGGGACCGAGATCCGCATCCTGTTTGCCTTCGATCCGCTCCGGGCAGCCATCCTGCTGGTGGCGGGGAACAAAGCCGGCAACTGGAAGGGCTGGTACGAGACCGACATCCTTGAGGCTGACCGGCTCTTCGCCGAACATCTTCGATCAATAAAGGGACAACGCTGATGGCGCGCAGTTGGCAGGACACCCGTTCCCGGATGAACCTCGATGAGGCCGAGGTCGCCGAGCACAAGGAGCGAATGCTCGCTGAAGTCCGCGCCACCCGCCTGCGTGAGATGCGCGAGCGTCGCGGCCTGACCCAGCGGGAGGTCGCCGACCGCATGCAGGTCTCCCAGCCGCGGGTTGCCGCAATCGAAAAAGGTGAAGTGCCGACCACCGAGGTCGGCACCATCGAGCGGTATGTTGCCGCCCTTGGTGGCAAGCTGGAGATCATTGCCGATTTTGACGGTGATCGGCTCGCGCTGAACTGACCGCTTGCAGGGCTATCGGGGTGGCTGACGGTGGTGACTTTGGCCGGGTTTTGTGGACCTGGTCCTCGCCGAGCACGCGGGCGATGGCAGTTCTGGTCGCGGCGCGGAGTTGCTGCATCGGCTCTGCGGGTGTGGCCGGCAGCACGATGGCTTCGTCGGCGACGACGATTTCGTGGAATTCGACATCGACTGCGGGCAGGTCGCCGAGCTGTGCGCCCGCTTCATCGATGATCCTGGCCAGGATTCCGGTGCTGGTCTCATCGGTGAAGCCGATGCCCTGCATGGTGAGGTGTAGCCAGCGGTCAGGGATGAGAGTTGCCGGCGGAGCGGTGGTCAGCGCGGATCGGTAGGACTCGGCGAGGCGGTACAGGTCCGGCTGGTCTTCGAAGGTGACGTGGAAGGCGTAGAAGCGTCGGCCGACGCGCCAGCCGGGTCGCCACCACCAGTGGTCGCGGACACGGTCGGCGTGCTGCCCTTGGGCGAGGTCGGCGAGAGCCACGATGCTCCTCTCCAATGCGATCTCGATGGCCGCTTTCAGTCCGGTGGCCGGCGATAGCGGCCTACGCTGGCGACCTGGAGGGCATCGGAGTGCCCGGCCAGCTGGTGCTGGCGAGGGCGGCTGCCAGGTCGCTCATGTTGCTGACGATGGCTTTGGCGCCGGCGGCGGTCAGGCGCTCGCCTTTGCCGGTTTTGTTGGCGTATCCAATGCAGGCGACGCCAGCGGCGTCGGCGGCTTCGAGGTCGGTGGTGGAGTCGCCGACCAGGACGGCCGCCCCGGGTTGGACGTTCAGTGCTCGGAGCGCCTGCACGACCTGGCTTGGGCTGGGTTTCATCAGCTCCGGTCGCTCGGCCCGTCCGATTACGGCGGTGAATTGCCGGGCGTGGTCGTGGCGTACCAGGTAGGCGTTGATAGCTGCAGTGGAGTTGTTGCTGACGATGGCGAGGGATCGCCCGGTGGCGAGGCACGCGCGGACGACATCGAAGGCTCCAACGGTCGCCTCGGCGGTTGCCGCCGCCTCGACCTCTGCTGCCGCAAGGGCGGCATCGATTGTTTCGACCAGCTGGGGCGCAAACGCGGTGGTGGCGCGGAGCAGTTCCAACGGGTCGTCCTGGTCACGTAGCTCGTCGGGCAGGTGGACTCCTCGCCTGACGATCAGTTGGCGCAGGTCGGCGGCGATGCTTGGCGCGGACTTTCCGGCGAAAACGCTGCAGATCGGGCCGTCGAAGTCGAGCAAGACCGCCTGGGCCCGCTCGGCGATCTCGGTGAGTCGGTCGCGTGGCGGTGTCATGGCTGATACTCGCGGGCGATGGTGGACCACATGGAGTCGAACCAGGTGCGAGCCTGCTCGACGTACTGCGGCGCATCCGATGTCTCGTCGTCGGTGATGGCGCGATGGAACAGAATCGCGTCCTTGCCCATCGGGTCGAAGATTCTCACTTCCTTCTCCTTGATGGTCACCACGTGTTCCATCACGGGATAGAAGCCGAAGAAGACCTCTTCGCCGTTGAGGATGTAGAGCTTGAAGGTCGGGGCGGCGTGATGCACGCGGACTTCCGCCTTTGCCTCCTTGACCAGGCTCAGGTTGGCCAGCTCATGGACCGCATCAAGGATGGCTTCGGTGTGCCGGCGAGTAATGCGCTTTGCGCGCTCCCGCACAGCGGGATCGTCCGCCTGCGTCTCGGCCAGGCAGGGCAGTGCCATCGGCGCGGTGACATCGGGGAGGAGGATCCGGATGGTTACGGATTCCGGTGCGAGGCGACCGGCGCGGATCTTGTCGAGCGGCTCCGTGAGAGCGCCGTGCAGCGTCTCTCCCGAGAAGCCGGCGAAGTCGATGGCCACGTGGGCACGTTCGAAGGCCGCCTCGACGTGAGGGCGTAGTCCGACAGGACGCTCAGTTTGCGCTCGGACGAAGGCACCACTGCCCTGACGCGTCACGATCAGACGCTCGTCCCGCAGGACGCGCAGCGCTGTCTTCACCGTCTCGCGGGCGACATCGAAACGCTCTGCGAGGTCATGCTGCGATGGCAGCCGCTCACCCGGCTGGAGCTTCCGAGTACGGATCGCGGCTCGTAGGAGGCTGGCGATCTGCTGAGACGGGGGCCTGGGGTCATCCGGGTCCAGTCCGGCCAGGACTTCCAGCTCGCTGGTCATGACGCCAGGGTAGCGGTTGGCTAGCCAAGTCAGGCGAATCGGAGTCCGGTTATTGACCTGACTAGTCAAGTCGGCCTACTTTCAACCTCAAGAGATTTGGCTAGCCAAATTTCAAGCGATGGAGTGTCAGCGGGTTGATCTGGAGGACGTTAGGAGGTGGTTGTGGTGAGCCAGTCAGAGCAATCGGCCAGGGTTCCGGTGCATCCGGACTGGTGTGTCCTGGATCGGTGTGGGCATCTGGTGCCGCCGGTGCTGGCGAACATGGAGCGGCGGCATCGGGGCGTACTGCTGAAGGTTGGGGCGGTGCGGCCGTCCGGGGCGGTGGTGTCGTACCTGATCGGGTCCGATGGGCAGGCGCCGAGCGTGCGGGTGCACGCGTCCTGCCGGGCCGGCACCGCCTGGGCCGAGTTGTCGTTACCGCAGGCCGGGAAGTTGGTCGAGCAGCTGCGATCGTTGCTGGCGCAGGCCGGCGGTGAGGAGGGCGGCGAGCATGGGGGCAGGTGACCAGCCGGCCGGCGCGCGGCGGGCGAGTGTGGCGGCGGAGGACGTGACGTGTCCGGACTGGTGTCGGGGTTGTGGGCCGAATGATCCGATGCACCGGGGGCTGCTCGCCACGGTCGGCACCGAGCGCAGCGGCTGGGTGAGTGTGCAACTGCTGCTGGATCGGTTCCGCCGTCGCGACCCGGTCGTCCGGGTCGACGCGAGCCGGTCCGGGGCGACGGAGTCGGTGCTGCTCTCGCGGGTGCAGCTCGATCGGCTCATCTACGAGCTGACCTACGTCCGGTGGCGGGTGATGACCAAGGGGCTGCCGCTTGACGGTCGCTACGACCCCGACTGAACGGCTCGCCTACTTGACTGTCCGCATTGGCTGATCGGTGAGGACACTGTGGCCGAGGACGATCAGGAAGGTGAGGCCGATCGCAGCGAAGGCCGTGCCGATCACTCGTCCCAGCAGGATGAAGCGCGCCAACCGTCGGTCGTGCCGACCCTGGACCGGTCGAGGCCGTAGCAGGCTTACGGTGGCCATCGAGCGGCGTACGTGCCACTCGGTCAGGCCGCGGACGTTGGTGGCTAGCGCCGCACCCACCAGGGTCATGGCCAGGCTCGCGATGCCACTCGCCAGAAAGCGCCAGGTTTCCATCGGCCCTCCCTGCGGTCACTGGATCATAACCGAGCGCGGCGAGTGATCTGGTGATCGTGCTCGTTCCAGGATCGAGTGGCTTCGAACGTCGGTGGATACCACTCGATCCTGGAACGAGCGTGATGTTGCCGATCAGAAACGAGCGTGATGTTGCCGAGCGGGTCTGAACAACCCTCAGAAGGTGGGTGGAGCGGGCATTTCCGGGGGGTGGCCGGAGGCGCGGTGGATGTCGGCGACCGCGATGACGGCCAGCACCACCGGGACGAACCAGAAGAGCGCGCAGAGGTAGAGCTGCGAAGTGGATGCCGGCGTACCGCGACATCGAGGATGAGCGCTCGTCCGGCCTGGAAGGCGACGTAGAGCCCGGGGAAGGTCGGGGGTTGGTTTGCACTTGTCAGCGCACTCCGGCCCACCGCCGGGCGTTGTCCGCTAGATCCGCTACGGCAGGTAAGGAAAGTAATGAGCGGTTGGCGTCTTCTTCCGGCAGTGCCTGTCGACTACCCGTCCTGACATGCCCGGACGTACATCTGTCGGCTACGGTCGGGCCACGGCGGGCGACGACCGGTCTGACATCGGTCCGGTGAACTTTCCACGGGCTCAGCGGCTGTGGCACTATCGGGAGAACCTCCATCACGGTTGCGATCACCCCACCAGGAGCACAGATGTCTGCTCAACGTCTGGGCCGGCTGCTCGGCTCCCTCATGCTCGTTCTCAGCCTGGTATTCGCGTCCGGCGCGGCTGCCGAGCTCGAAGTTCGGACCTCCGGCATCGACTGGGCCTCGTCCACGCTGCCCTGACCGGTCACCCCGCTCGGCCACCAGACATAACCGACGAGGGGAGCCATGACGTCTCGTCCCCGCTCCGCTCGCCGGCGAACGGAATACGCCTGGCTCATCACGGGCCCGCTGGCGCTATGCGCGGTGCTTGTCTGCCTGTTGCTTGGGGTCACGGTCTACCCCCCGCTGGGGAAACTGCCGCTCACCCTGCTACTCACCGTGGCGATGGTCGTGGCGGCCATGCCGACCATCAACGTGGTGATCCGACGGCAGGCGTTCCTGGTCTCGCCGACCGAGATCCCGCTCGTCGTCGCCTTGTTCGTGCTGCCACCGCTCTCGGTGGTGCTGGCGTACACCGTCGCCAGTCTCGTGATCCAGCTGCGCCGCAAGGTGCTGCCGGTGAAGCTCTGGTTCAACGTGGCCGGTGCTGCGGCGGCGACCTCGCTGGCCACGGCGGTTTACACCGTGCTGCCGAAGTCCGGGAATGTCGGACCGGGCACGTGGGCGGTCCTGCTCGCCGCCATCGGCATTCACACCGTGGTCCAGCTCGCGGCCATGGTCGGGGTTTTCACAGTGGTGCAGAGCTGGCAGGCCGGCCGGGAACTGATCCGAGCCGCCGGCCCGCCGATGCTGCTCGGGGTCATGATCAACCTCTCCATCGGACTGTTGATCATCATCGCCTGGCAGAGCACCCCGTGGGCTATCCTGATCTTCGCCGGGCTGGCCCTGGCGTTCGCGCTGGTCTACCACTCCTACACGCAGTTCCTCCGGCAGCACCGGACCCTCTCCGAGATGTACGAGCTGACCAGGGCGATCACCGAGAGCGGGCCGGACGGAAACCTCATCGACGCGTTGCTGGTCCGGATCCGGAGCCTGATGCAGGCGGAGTCCGCCACCCTCTGGTTGCCCGCGCAGGGACGGCACCCGGAGGTGCTGCTTACCGCTCAGGAGGGTAAGCCCGGGTTGTTGGACTCCACCCCCAGCCCGGCGGTGCTTCGCGAGGCCGTACTGGCCCGTCAGGAGACGGTGGCGGTGAGCCATCGGCTCGGTGCCGACCCGGAGCTACGCGAGGCGTTGCGGCCGACCAGGGTCAAGGACGTGATCGTGGTGCCGCTGCGCTCGGGCAAGGCGGTCATCGGCACCCTGGAGGTGGCCAACCGGCTCGGCGACATCAACTTCTTCCGTGCCGAGGACGTCACCGTCTTCGAGACCGTGGCGGCGCACGCCGCGGTGGCGCTGGAGAACTCCCGCCTGGTCGACCGGCTGCGGCACGACGCCTACCACGACGGCCTCACCAAACTGCCCAACCGACGCCGGATCCTCGGCGCGTTGGCCGAGGCGGTCCGGATCCGCGCGCCGGGCGAGGTGGTGGCGCTGCTGCTCTTCGACGTCGACCGGCTGCGCCAGGTCAACGAGTCCCTCGGCCACGCGGCGGGCGACAAGGTGCTGGTCGAGGTCGCCGACCGGCTGCGCGGCTGCGTACCGTCGGCCGCGCTGGTCGGCCGGGTGGGCGGAGACGAGTTCCTGGTGACCCTGCGCCTGGAGAGCGTCGAGGCGGCGGTGGAACTCGCCGGCCAGGTGCGGGAGCAGATCCGCGACGAGATGGTCTTCGACGCCCTGACCCTGGACGTGGACACCGCCGTCGGGATCGTCGTACACCCGGATCACGGCAGCGATCCGGCGACCCTGCTGCAACGGGTGGACGTGGCGGCGATGGCGGCCAAGGCGGTACCGGGGAGCGTGCAGCTCTACACGCCGGCCCTGGAGTCGCGGGCGCTGCACCGGCTCGGTCTCGCCGGCGACCTGCGCAGCGCGCTCGACAACGGCGAGCTGGAGATCTACTACCAGCCCAAGGTGACGCTGCGGGACCGCCGGCTGGTCGGGGTGGAGTGCCTGGCCCGCTGGGAGCACCCGACGCACGGCACGATCGCCCCGGAGGACTTCGTCCCGGTCGCCGAGCACACCGGCCAGCTCGGTCGGCTCACCGAGTTCGTGCTCCGGGAGGGGCTGCGGCACAGTCGCGACTGGGCCCTCGGCGGCCACCCGCTCGCCGTCGCCGTCAACCTCTCGGCGCGTACGCTCATCGACCCCGGCTTCCCCGATCGGGTACGCGAGCTGCTGGAGGAACACGGCGTACCGGCGCAGCTGCTGACGCTGGAGATCACCGAGGCCGGGGTGCTGGACGGCACCGACCGGCTGATCCCGACCCTGCGTCGCCTGCGTGACCTCGGCGTACGCCTGTCGGTGGACGATTTCGGCACCGGCAATTCCTCCCTGGCCCACCTGCGCCGGTTGCCGGTCAACGAGGTCAAGGTGGACCGGTCGTTCGTGCAGGGCATGGCGACCGACCCGGGGGACCTGGCGATCGTCAACGCCGTGGTCACCCTCTCCCAACAGTTCGGCCTGACCGTGGTGGCCGAGGGGGTGGAGAGCGAGCTGACCCTGGAGCTGCTCCAGGACATCGGCTGCGAGATCGGGCAGGGATTCCTGTTCAGCCGCCCGCTGCCGTATGAGCGGCTGGAGGCCTGGTTCGGCGCCCGGGTGGACTCCGAGACGATCTCCAACACCGAGCTGCCGCGCCTGCGTGTAGTGCCCTGAGCTGGGCGTACGCGGCACCGGGGGATCCGATTTCACCGGTGCGGCGGGGCCGTGTACTCTTACCTCTGCGCGGCCACCGAGTGATCGCGCAGGCCCCCTTAGCTCAGTCGGCAGAGCGTCTCCATGGTAAGGAGAAGGTCTACGGTTCGATTCCGTAAGGGGGCTCAGAGGGTCCGGCTGGGCCCACCACGGCGGTGTAGCTCAGATGGCAGAGCAAGCGGCTCATAATCGCTGTGTCGCCGGTTCAAGTCCGGCCACCGCTACTCTCGTCCACCGGATGTTCCCGGTGGTCGTAGGACGGGCGCCACAGGCGCCCGCTTTGCGTGTCCGCCCAGGCGGCGCGTAGGCTGTAGCGCTGTAGTTGTATCCGTTAGCGAGGAAGGCACTCCGCCGTGGCGAAGGCGACCGATGTCCGGCCGAAGATCACTTTGGCGTGTGTGGAGTGCAAGGAGCGCAACTACATCACGCGCAAGAACCGCCGCAACGACCCGGACCGCATCGAGCTGAAGAAGTTCTGCCCCCGGGACGGGAAGCACACGGTTCACCGCGAGACGCGCTGACCCGTCCGGGCCGAGTCGGCCCGGTTGCACACGTACACGATCGCCGGTCCGCCATGGTCGGCGCGGCCCTTCGGGTCTGCGCTGACCACGCGGATCGGCGATCGTGCTTTACGTGTAGGTTCGCGGCATGTCCCTGGACCACTCCTTCGTCGGCCGGAGCTACCCGCCGACCGCGCCCTACCAGGTGGGCCGCGAGAAGATCCGCGAGTTCGCCACGGCCATCGGTGCCACCGACCCCGCCCACCACGACCCGGCGGCGGCCCGCTCGCTGGGCCACCCGGACGTGGTCGCGCCGCCGACCTTCCCGATGGTGCTCACCATGGCCGCCAACCGCCAGGTGATCGAGGACCCGGCCCTCGGCATCGACTACAGCCGGGTCGTTCACGGCGACCAGCGGTTCGCGTACACCCGTCCGGTGGTGGCCGGCGACGAGCTGGTCTGCGTCAACACCGTGGAGGACGTGACCAGCCGCGGCGGCCACGACTTCCTGACCACCCGGACCGACGTCAGCACCACCACCGGCGAGCCGGTGGTCACCGCCTGGATGAAGCTCGTCGTACGCGGGGAGGCCTGACGTGGAGCTGCCCACCCAGACGTTCCGGGTGACCCGGGCGGACCTGGTCCGCTACGCCGGTGCCTCGGGCGACTTCAACCCGATCCACTGGAGTGACCGGTTCGCCACCAAGGTCGGGCTGCCCGGGGTGATCGCCCACGGCATGTTCACCATGGCGCTGGTCGGCCGGGCGGTCACCGCCTGGGCAGGCGCCGCCGACGCGGTGGTCGACTTCAATGTCCGGTTCACCCGGCCGGTGGTGGTACCCGACGACGACACCGGCACCGAGATCGTGGTGAGCGCGGTGGTCCGTGAGGTGACCGAGGCGGGGCTGACCAGGCTCGACATCACCGCCACCTGCCGCGGCGAGAAGGTGCTCTCACAGGCCAGGGCCACCGTACGGACGGCCGGCTGACCGACGCCGGAGAGCGTGATCGGTAGACCGGTTGGGAAAGTCGGGTCGGTACCCGTACACTGGTCCGCCGTGGGGCAAGTGACCCCTGCCTGGTCGTGTGACCTGGTGGGGCGAGCGTTGCCACACAGGGGTGTAGCTCAATTGGCAGAGCAGCGGTCTCCAAAACCGCAGGCTGCAGGTTCAAGTCCTGTCACCCCTGCGCCTCAGGCCTGACCGTTCCGTGGGTCGCGTCACCTTCCGGTGGCGTCCGGCCCGTGGTGGTGGCATTGGCGGGGAGGTTCCGAGGCATCGGGCCTTCCGGTTGATCCGCCGGCCGCGGCCCGTCCCGGGACGGTTGGTCCGGCCGGCGTGACCAAGCGCCGCGCACGCGCACTGCGTGCGACCCGACATCCCGCGACGGAGGGCGAAGTGGCCGACAACAAGCGGCGCGGCGAGGACGCCGACGACGACCGCCTGAACGACGAGGTCGTCAGTGACGGCGCCGACGACGACGCCACCGACGGGGATGAGCCGGTTTCCCGGGGCGGCACCGCCACCCGGGAACGGGCCAAGGCGGAGTCCGCCGACAGCCGGTCGAAGACGCGAACCGACGCCGACAAGGTCGGGCTGTTCGGCCGCATCGCGCGTTTCATCCGCGAGGTCGTGGCCGAACTGCGTAAGGTCATCTGGCCGACGCGCAAGGAGCTGCTGACCTACACGGCCGTGGTGATCGCGTTCGTCACGGTGATGCTGACGATCGTGGCCGTCCTCGACTACGGATTCGCCAAGGGCGTGCTGTGGGTCTTCGGCAACCCCAGCTGACCGGCTGACTGTGCCGATAGTGACGGAAGTGAGCGAGCGTGCCTGAGTACGACGAGACCGCCGAGACCCCGGACGAGCAGTCCACGGTGGCGACGGCGGCTGGTGACGAGTCGGTCGAGGCCGCCAGCGAGCCGGAGTTCGCCCTGACCGAGCCGGCGCCTGACGAGAGTTTCGACCCGGTCGCGGAGCTGCGGCAGAAGCTGCGCTACGCACCGGGCGACTGGTACGTGGTGCACTCGTACGCCGGCTACGAGAACAAGGTCAAGACCAACCTCGAGACCCGGATCACCTCCCTCGACATGGAGGACTACATCTACCAGGTCGAGGTGCCGACCCGGGAAGAGATCGAGGTCAAGAACGGCAAGCGGTCCCAGGTGCAGGCCAAGGTCTTCCCGGGCTACATCCTGGTCCGGATGGAGCTGACCGCCGAGTCCTACTCCTGCGTCCGCAACACCCCGGGCGTCACCGGCTTCGTGGGTGCCACGGACCGGGCCGACCGTCCGGCGCCGCTGAGCCTCGACGAGGTGCTCAAGTGGCTGGCGCCGGCCGTGGAGACCGAGCAGAAGAAGGCCAAGCCCGAGGTCAAGGTCCTCGACTTCGAGGTCGGCGACTCGGTGACCGTCACCGACGGTGCCTTCGCCTCGCTGCCGGCCACGATCAGCGAGATCAACGCCGACCAGCAGAAGCTCAAGGTGCTCGTGTCGATCTTCGGCCGTGAGACGCCGGTGGAGCTGAACTTCAACCAGGTCGCCAAGATCTGATTCGCCGACCGCTGGCGACGGCCTCGGCCGTCGCCAGCGGCGTTTGTCCGGTTCGTTCGTCCGGCCAACCTCTGTGGGCGGGCGTATCCAGGGCTGCGCTACCCTAGAACGTCGCTGCTGTCGAATCCGCGCTGACCGTGCGCGCCCCGACGGCGGCGTCGGTGCGAACCTTTCCCAGTTCAAGTCCCAGGAAGAGACATGCCTCCGAAGAAGAAGCTCGTCAAGACGTTCACGCTTCAGCTGCCGGCGGGCCAGGCCACCCCGGCGCCGCCGGTCGGCCCCGCGCTCGGTCAGCACGGCGTGAACATCATGGAGTTCTGCAAGTCGTACAACGCGCAGACCGAGTCGCAGCGGGGCGACATCGTCCCCGCCGAGATCAGCGTGTACGAGGACCGCACCTTCACCTTCGTGCTGAAGACCCCGCCCGCCGCCCGGCTGCTGATCAAGGCCGCCGGTGTGCAGAAGGGCTCGGGCGTCCCGCACACGCAGAAGGTCGGCTCGGTGACCCGCGCCCAGCTGCGCGAGATCGCCGAGAAGAAGATGGCCGACCTCAACGCCAACGACCTGGACCAGGCTGAGAAGATCATCGCCGGCACCGCCCGGTCGATGGGCCTGGACGTCACCGACTGACCTCGGCCACCACCGACCCGTACGGATCGTGGGAGGGCGCGCGAGCACCGCGGCCCGCCAGAAACCACAGGAGTAGACAGAACATGCAGCGCAGCAAGAGCTACCGCAAGGCCGCCGAGGCCATCGACCGGTCCAAGCTCTACACCCCCGCCGAGGCCGTCAAGCTGGCCAAGGAGAGCACCTCCGTCAAGTTCGACGCCACGGTCGAGGTCGCGATGCGCCTCGGCGTCGACCCCCGCAAGGCGGACCAGATGGTCCGCGGCACGGTCAACCTGCCGCACGGCACCGGTAAGACCGCCCGCGTGATCGTCTTCGCCGCCGGCGCGAAGGCCGAGGAGGCCGTCGCCGCCGGTGCGGACGAGGTGGGCACCGACGAGCTGGTCGCCCGGATCCAGGGCGGCTGGCTGGACTTCGACGCGGCGATCGCCACGCCGGACCAGATGGCCAAGATCGGCCGGATCGCGCGGATCCTGGGCCCGCGCGGTCTCATGCCGAACCCGAAGACCGGCACCGTGACCATGGACGTCACCAAGGCGGTCTCCGACATCAAGGGCGGCAAGATCACCTTCCGGGTGGACAAGCACTCGAACCTGCACCTGATCATCGGCAAGGCCTCGTTCTCCGAGACGCAGCTGGTCGACAACTACGCGGCCGTCCTCGACGAGGTGCTCCGGGCCAAGCCGTCGGCGGCGAAGGGCAAGTACCTCAAGAAGGTCACCCTCACCACCACCATGGGCCCGGGTGTCCCGGTGGACCCGAACGTGGTGAAGAACCTCCAGGAGGGCTCGGCCGAGAGCTGAGCGGTACGCCTGCCTGACGACGGGGCGTCGCCTACGGGCGGCGCCCCGTCGCCGTGCCTGCGGTGGGTGTGCGCGGGCCGCCGTGCCTGCGGTGGTGTGAGCCGGCCCACCAGCGCGGATTTGGTGGTGCTGCGGCACGTCGCGTAGTCTTTGCACGTTGGCCACTCCGTGTGGCCTACGTTCCACCCAGAGACCGCTGGTCACCGTGCCTCGGCACGGTCGAAGGTTCCGTGATGACGGGCGACCCGCGTAGGGCGGCAAGCGAACATCGGCAGCATCCCGTGGTCCGCCGACTGCGATGATTGGCCGCCGACCTCGCCCCGTGCGCCCTGCGCCGGGGCTTTTCTGTTGCCGCGATCCTCCGCTCCCGTCGCAGCCTCGCCTGCGACGGTGACCAGCCGCGAAGCAACGAGAGAGGAGGGACATGGCGGACAAGCCGATCCGGGCCGACAAGGCCACGGCTGTTGCTGAGCTGACCGAGAGCTTCCGCAGCGCGGGTGCCACCGTGCTGACCGAGTACCGCGGTCTGACGGTTTCCCAGCTCACCCAGCTGCGGCGCTCGCTCGGTACGGAGACCAGCTACACGGTCGCCAAGAACACGCTGGCCAAGCGTGCCGCGGCGGACGCTGGCATCTCCGGCCTCGACGAGCTGTTCACCGGTCCTACCGCGCTGACTTTCGTTTCGGGCGACGTCGTCGAGGCGGCGAAGGGTCTTCGCGACTTCGCGAAGGCCAACCCGAAGCTCGTCATCAAGGGTGGCGTCTTCGAGGGCAAGGCCATTTCCGCGGCCGAGGTCACGAAGCTCGCCGACCTGGAGTCCCGCGAGGTGCTGCTGGCCAAGCTGGCCGGCGCGATGAAGGGCAACCTGAGCAAGGCCGCGGCCCTGTTCCAGGCCCCGCTGTCGAAGACCGCCCGCCTGGCGGCCGCTCTTGCGGACAAGCGCGAGAAGGAAGAGGGCGCCGAGGCGGCCTGAGGCTCGCCCGACGCACCACGTACTTAGATAAACCTTTGAGGAAAGGACGCCAGACATGGCGAAGCTCAGCACCGACGAGCTGCTCGACGCGTTCAAGGAGATGACGCTGATCGAGCTCTCCGAGTTCGTGAAGCAGTTCGAGGAGACCTTCGAGGTCACCGCCGCCGCGCCGGTCGCGGTCGCCGCGGGCCCGGCCCAGGGTGGCGCCGCCGCCGAGGCCGAGCCGGAGAAGGACGAGTTCGACGTCATCCTCGACGCCGACGGTGGCAAGAAGATCCAGGTCATCAAGGTCGTTCGTGAGCTGACCGGCCTGGGCCTCAAGGAGGCCAAGGACCTGGTCGAGGCCGCGCCGAAGGCGGTCTTGGAGAAGGTCAACAAGGAGGCCGCCGACAAGGCCAAGGCCAAGCTGGAGGGCGAGGGCGCCAAGGTCACCCTCAAGTGATCTGAGCCTCACCTGGCCGTCCCGGCTCATCTGAGCGGGGGCAGTGCAACGTCGCGGCGGACGACGATCCGACACTCGGATCGTCGTCCGCCGTGCTCGTGGCGTTGCCGGACCCCGTAGGTGGGCAGGTCCGCGGGGTCCGGGCAGCGGCCCGCGCCGTGCCCCGTCGGTGGGAAAGAGCACCGGATGGCGATGCCGCCCTTGACGCGGCCCCGGCAGCCAGGCACGCTGACATCAGCAAGACCTTCCGCGCTTGCGACGGCCACCGCACGGGTAAGGAAGCGGCAGCAGCAGCACGCCGCTGACACCCGAGCGGCCCAGCGGGAACGTTGCGTTCCGAGCGGTCCGGTGCGACCCGTGCCAGGGTCCCGAGGCCTAGTTCCGCAACGACCTGCGGGGTGGGCTGGACAGCGGTTAGCCTCTCGGCTACACTGCTAGTTTGCGCTGCCTTCCGACTTGACCCCTGCTCGGAAATGTCCGTTTGTGGATATTTTCTGGTGGGGTCATTGGAGTGCACGCGTACCAGCCGTTCTGCAGCACCGGTCCTCGGAAGGACGCATCTTGGCAGCTTCCCGCCCTGCGAAGACCAGTCGTACGTCGAGCGCATTCGCTCCCCGCCGAGTTTCCTTCGGTCGGATCACCGAACACCTCGAGGTCCCCAACCTCCTCGCCATCCAGAACGAGTCCTTCGACTGGCTCGTCGGCAACGAGGCTTGGCAGGGCCGGTCGGCGGACGACCCGCACGCACGCTCGGGTCTCGCGGAAATCCTCGACGAAATCAGTCCCATTGAGGACTTCTCCGGCACTATGTCGCTTTCCTTCTCGGCACCGCGCTTCGACGAGGTCAAGGCCTCGATCGAGGAGTGCAAGGAGAAGGATCTCACCTACTGCGCGCCACTCTTCGTGACCGCGGAGTTCACCAACAACACCACCGGCGAGATCAAGAGCCAGACGGTGTTCATGGGTGACTTCCCGATGATGACGCCGAAGGGCACCTTCATCATCAACGGCACCGAGCGGGTGGTCGTCAGCCAGCTCGTCCGGTCGCCGGGTGTCTACTTCGACAAGCAGCCGGACAAGACCTCCGACCGTGACCTCTCCAGCGTCAAGGTCATCCCCAGCCGGGGTGCCTGGCTGGAGTTCGACATCGACAAGCGCGACACCGTCGGCGTCCGGATCGACCGCAAGCGGCGGCAGGCCGTCACGGTGCTGCTCAAGGCCATCGGATGGTCGGCCGAGCGGATCCGGGAGAAGTTCGGCTGGTCCGAGCTGATGATGACCACGCTCGAGAAGGACCACATCGCCGGCCAGGACGAGGCGCTGCTAGACATCTACCGCAAGCTGCGCCCTGGCGAGCCGCCGACCCGCGAGAACGCCCAGACCCTGCTCGACAACCTCTTCTTCAACCCGAAGCGGTACGACGTCGCCAAGGTCGGTCGGTACAAGTTCAACAAGAAGCTCGAGCTGAGCGTGCCGATCACCACCGGCACGCTCACCGAGGACGACATCGTCGCCACCGTGGAGTACCTCTGCCGGCTGCACGCCGGTGAGGAGGGCTACGAGGCCGACGACATCGACCACTTCGGCAACCGGCGCCTGCGTACGGTCGGCGAGCTGATCCAGAACCAGGTTCGGGTCGGCCTGTCCCGGATGGAGCGCGTCGTCCGTGAGCGGATGACCACGCAGGACGTCGAGGCGATCACGCCGCAGACCCTGATCAACATCCGCCCGGTGGTGGCCGCGATCCGGGAGTTCTTCGGCACCTCGCAGCTCTCCCAGTTCATGGACCAGACCAACCCGCTGGCGGGCCTGACCCACAGGCGTCGACTGAGCGCGCTCGGTCCGGGTGGTCTGTCCCGGGAGCGGGCCGGCTTCGAGGTCCGCGACGTGCACCCGTCCCACTACGGCCGGATGTGCCCGATCGAGACGCCGGAAGGCCCGAACATCGGCCTGATCGGTGCCCTCTCCACCTTCGCCCGGGTCAACCCGTTCGGCTTCATCGAGACGCCGTACCGGAAGGTCATCGACGGTCGGGTCACCGACCAGATCGACTACCTGACCGCGGACGAGGAGGACCGGTTCGTCAAGGCGCAGGCCAACGCGCCGCTGCGGGCCGACGGCTCGTTCGCCGAGGATCGCGTCCTGGTCCGTCGTAAGGGTGGCGAGACCGAGGACGTCCCGCCGGCCGCGGTGGACTACATGGACGTGTCGCCGAGGCAGATGACCTCGGTCGCGACCGCGATGATCCCGTTCCTGGAGCACGACGATGCGAACCGGGCCCTGATGGGCGCGAACATGCAGCGTCAGGCGGTGCCGCTGGTCAAGGCCGAGTCCCCGCTCGTCGGCACCGGCATGGAGTACCGTGCCGCCGTCGACGCCGGTGACGTGGTCGTGGCCGAGGTCGGTGGCGTGGTCGAGGACCTCTGCGCCGACTACATCACGGTCCACCAGGACGACGGCCACCGCCGGACGTACCTGCTGCACAAGTTCCGTCGCTCCAACGCCGGCTCCTGCGTCAACCAGAAGCCGGTGGTCTTCGAGGGTGACCGGGTCGAGGCCGGCCAGGTCATCGCCGACGGTCCCTGCACCGACGAGGGCGAGATGGCGCTCGGGCGCAACCTGCTCGTGGCGTTCATGACCTGGGAGGGGCACAACTACGAGGACGCGATCATCCTGTCGCAGCGCCTCGTGCAGCAGGACGTGCTCACCTCGATCCACATCGAGGAGCACGAGGTCGACGCGCGGGACACCAAGCTCGGCCCGGAGGAGATCACCCGCGACATCCCGAACGTCAGCGAGGAAATGCTCGCCGACCTCGACGAGCGCGGCATCATCCGGATCGGTGCCGAGGTCGTCCCCGGCGACATCCTGGTCGGCAAGGTCACGCCGAAGGGTGAGACCGAGCTGACCCCGGAGGAGCGGCTGCTCCGCGCGATCTTCGGTGAGAAGGCGCGCGAGGTCCGGGACACCTCGCTGAAGGTGCCGCACGGTGAGACCGGCACGGTCATCGGCGTGCGTACCTTCTCCCGCGAGGACGGCGACGAGCTGCCGCCGGGCGTCAACGAGCTGGTCCGGGTCTACGTCGCCCAGAAGCGGAAGATCCAGGACGGTGACAAGCTCGCCGGCCGGCACGGTAACAAGGGCGTCATCTCCAAGATCCTGCCGGTCGAGGACATGCCGTTCCTGGAGGACGGCACCCCGGTCGACATCGTGCTCAACCCGCTGGGTGTGCCGAGCCGGATGAACATCGGCCAGGTGCTGGAGACCCACCTCGGGTGGGTGGCCAAGACCGGCTGGAGCGTGGACGGCGACGACGCGGAGTGGAAGCGACAGCTCCGCTCGATCGACGCGCACGAGTCCGAGCCGGACAGCAACGTGGCCACCCCGGTCTTCGACGGTGCCCGTGAGGAGGAGATCTCCGGTCTGCTCGCGTCGACCCTGCCCAACCGGGACGGCAAGCAGCTGATCGGTTCCTCCGGCAAGGCGCAGCTGTTCGACGGTCGCTCCGGCGAGCCGCTGCCGGACCCGATCGCCGTCGGCTACATCTACATCCTGAAGCTCAACCACCTGGTCGACGACAAGATCCACGCACGGTCGACCGGTCCGTACTCGATGATCACGCAGCAGCCGCTGGGTGGTAAGGCGCAGTTCGGTGGCCAGCGCTTCGGTGAGATGGAGTGCTGGGCGATGCAGGCCTACGGTGCCGCGTACGCCCTGCAGGAGCTGCTGACGATCAAGTCCGACGACGTGCTCGGCCGGGTGAAGGTCTACGAGGCCATCGTCAAGGGCGAAAACATTCCGGAGCCGGGCATCCCGGAGTCGTTCAAGGTGCTGCTCAAGGAGCTGCAGTCGCTGTGCCTCAACGTAGAGGTGCTCTCCAGCGACGGTGTGGCCCTGGAGATGCGCGAGACCGACGACGAGGTGTTCCGGGCCGCGGAGGAGCTGGGTATCGACCTGTCCCGGCGCGAGCCGAGCTCGGTCGAAGAGGTGTGACGTTGGGTTCCGGGGCCGGGGGGTGACCCCCGCCCCGGGACCGAACCCCGATGAGCTGAGCTGCTGACGCAACAAGCGACGTGTGAGGGAATTGAACGTGCTCGACGTCAACTTTTTCGACGAGTTGCGAATTGGGCTGGCGACCGCAGACGACATCCGTCAGTGGTCGCACGGCGAGGTCAAGAAGCCCGAGACGATCAACTACCGCACTCTCAAGCCGGAGAAGGACGGGCTCTTCTGCGAGAAGATCTTCGGTCCGCAGCGCGACTGGGAGTGCTACTGCGGTAAGTACAAGCGGGTCCGCTTCAAGGGCATCATCTGCGAGCGCTGCGGCGTCGAGGTGACCCGCTCGAAGGTCCGCCGTGAGCGGATGGGCCACATCGAGCTCGCCGCCCCGGTGACCCACATCTGGTACTTCAAGGGCGTGCCGAGCCGGCTGGGCTACCTGCTGGACCTCGCCCCCAAGGACCTCGAAAAGATCATCTACTTCGCCTCGTACGTCGTGACGAGCGTGGACGCCGAGGCGCGTCACCGCGACCTCTCGACGATCGAGAACGAGATCCTGGCCGAGAAGCGGCAGTCGGAGAACAGCCGCGACTCGGAGATCGAGAAGCGGGCCGCCAAGCTCGAGTCCGACCTGGCCGAGCTGGAGGCCGAGGGCGCGAAGGCGGACGTCCGGCGCAAGGTCAAGGAGGGCGGAGAGCGCGAGATGCGCCAGATCCGCGACCGGGCCCAGCGCGAGATCGACCGCCTGGACGAGGTGCTTGACACCTTCCGCAAGCTCGACTCGAAGCAGCTTGTCACCGACGAGCTGCTCTACCGCGAGCTGCGGGACCGGTTCGGCGAGTACTTCACCGGGGGCATGGGCGCCGAGGCGATCAAGGCCCTGGTGCAGAACATGGACCTGGACGCGGAGGCGGAGAGCCTGCGCGAGACCATCCGCACCGGCAAGGGCCAGCGGAAGATCCGGGCGCTCAAGCGGCTGAAGGTCGTCGCGGCGTTCCAGAACACCCGCAACTCGCCGCTCGGCATGGTGCTGGACTGCGTACCGGTCATCCCGCCGGACCTGCGTCCGATGGTGCAGCTGGACGGTGGCCGCTTCGCGACCAGCGACCTGAACGACCTGTACCGCCGGGTGATCAACCGGAACAACCGGCTCAAGCGACTGATCGACCTCGGCGCGCCCGAGATCATCGTCAACAACGAGAAGCGGATGCTCCAGGAGGCCGTCGACGCGCTGTTCGACAACGGCCGCCGCGGTCGGCCGGTCACCGGTCCGGGTAACCGTCCGCTGAAGTCGCTCTCCGACATGCTCAAGGGCAAGCAGGGCCGGTTCCGCCAGAACCTGCTGGGCAAGCGCGTCGACTACTCGGGCCGTTCGGTCATCGTGGTCGGCCCGAAGCTCAAGCTGCACCAGTGCGGCCTGCCCAAGCAGATGGCGCTGGAGCTGTTCAAGCCCTTCGTCATGAAGCGGCTGGTCGACCTCAACCACGCACAGAACATCAAGTCCGCCAAGCGGATGGTCGAGCGGCAGCGGCCGGTCGTGTGGGACGTGCTGGAAGAGGTCATCGGCGAGCACCCGGTGCTGCTCAACCGGGCGCCCACCCTGCACCGGCTGGGCATCCAGGCCTTCGAGCCGCAGCTGGTCGAGGGCAAGGCCATCCAGATCCACCCGCTGGTCTGCACCGCGTTCAACGCCGACTTCGACGGTGACCAGATGGCGGTGCACGTGCCGCTCTCCGCCGAGGCTCAGGCCGAGGCGCGGATCCTGATGCTGTCGTCGAACAACATCCTCAAGCCGGCGGACGGCAAGCCGGTCACCATGCCCACCCAGGACATGGTCATCGGGCTCTACCACCTGACCCACCTCACCACCGGTGAGCGCGGGGAGGGCCGGGCGTTCAGCTCGGACGCCGAGGCGCGGATGGCGTACGACAACGGCGAGTTGCACCTTCAGGCGCCGGTCAAGATCCGGCTGCGGGACGTGGTCGAGGTCGACAACGGTGCCGGTGGGCAGCCGTGGACCGCGCCCGAGGGCTGGGTTCCGGGTGAGCCGCTGACCGTGGAGACCACCCTCGGCCGGGTGCTGTTCAACGAGACCCTGCCGCAGGGCTACCGGTTCGTGAACTACGAGATCCGCAAGGGGCAGCTCTCCGCGATCGTCAACGACCTCGCCGAGCGGTTCCCGAAGGTGGCCCTCGCGGCCACCCTGGACGGGCTCAAGGAGGCCGGTTTCCACTGGGCCACCTGGTCCGGCGTCACCATCGGCATGGAGGACGTCATCGCTCCGCCGCGCAAGCGGGAGATCCTGGAGCGGTACGAGAAGGAAGCCGACCGGATCGACAAGCAGTACCAGCGTGGTCTGATGACCGCCGAGGAGCGCCGCGGCGAACTCATCGAGATCTGGACCAAGGCGACCAACGAGGTCGCCAAGGAGATGGACACCGCGCTGCCGCAGGAGAACCCGCTGTGGAAGATGATCAACTCGGGTGCCCGCGGTAACCTGCTCCAGCTCCGGCAGATCGCGGCGATCCGTGGTCTGGTGGCCAACCCGAAGGGCGAGATCATCCCGCGGCCGATCAAGGCCAGCTACCGGGAGGGTCTCTCCGTGCTGGAGTACTTCATCTCCACGCACGGTGCCCGTAAGGGTCTCGCGGACACCGCCCTGCGTACCGCCGACTCGGGTTACCTGACCCGGCGTCTGGTGGACGTCTCGCAGGACGTCATCATCCGCGAGGAGGACTGCGGCACCGATCGGGCCATCCCGATGCAGATCGGTCAGCAGCTCGACGGCCGGCTCGTGGTGCACGAGCACGCCGAGACCAGCGTGCACGCCCGTACGCTGGCCGACGACATCAAGGGTCCGGACGGCACCGTCGTCGCCGAGCGTGGCGCCGACATCAACTCGATCCTGGTCGACCGGATCGTCGCCGCCGGGGTCGACACCGTCCGGGTGCGCAGCGTGCTCACCTGCGAGTCGAAGCTGGGCGTCTGCGGTGCGTGCTACGGCCGCTCGCTGCCGACCGGCAAGATCGTGGACGTCGGCGAGGCGGTCGGCATCATCGCCGCCCAGTCGATCGGTGAGCCGGGTACGCAGCTGACGATGCGTACCTTCCACACCGGTGGCGTCGCGGGTGAGGACATCACCCAGGGTCTGCCGCGTGTCCAGGAGATCTTCGAGGCCCGGATCCCGAAGGGCAAGGCGCCGATCGCCGACACCCCGGGCCGGATCCGGATCGAGGACGGCGAGCGGTCGCGCAAGATCGTCGTGATCCCGGACGACGGCAGCGACGAGATCGTCTACGACAAGATCTCGAAGCGGGTCCGGCTACGGGCGCACGACGGCGACCACGTCGACGTCGGCGAGAAGCTCACCGAGGGCACCATCGACCCGCACGAGCTGCTGCGCATCCTCGGTCCGCGGGCGGTCCAGGTCCACCTGACCCAGGAGGTCCAGGAGGTCTACCGCTCGCAGGGCGTGCTCATCCACGACAAGCACATCGAGATCATCATTCGCCAGATGCTCAAGCGGGTGACGGTCATCGACTCCGGCTCGACCGAGTTCCTGCCGGGCGTGCTTGTCGACCGGGCGCTGTTCGAGTCGGAGAACCGCCGGCTCGTCGGCGAGGGCGGCGAGCCCGCCGCCGGCCGTCCGGTGCTGATGGGCATCACCAAGGCCTCGCTGGCCACCGACTCCTGGCTCTCGGCGGCCTCCTTCCAGGAGACCACCCGGGTGCTGACCGACGCGGCGATCCACGCCCGCAGCGACTCGCTGATCGGTCTCAAGGAGAACGTGATCATCGGTAAGCTCATCCCGGCCGGTACCGGCATCAGCAAGTACCGCAACGTCCGGGTCGAGCCGACCGAGGAGGCGAAGGCCAAGGTCTACTCGATGACCGGCTACCCGGAGACCGACTACGGCTTCGGGCCGGCCAGCGGCCAGGCGGTTCCGCTTGACGACTTCGACTTCGGGTCGTACCGCTGAGCCATCCGCTCTGACAACGAGGCCCCCGGCATCCGCCGGGGGCCTCGTCGTCGGTCCGGGCACCGGGCTCGAAGAGGCTTGTGCGGGCAGAATGGGGGGCATGACGACCGCCGCCGGCCCGATGCCGGTCGCTCCACCACCCGAACCGCCCCGGCATCCGCTCGACCCGGACCCGGTCCGGGCCACGAAGGCGCGGGCCGTCTTCGCGCTCGGTCTGATGGGCGCGCTGACCGGTCTGTTCATCGGGGGAGTGGTGCCGGCCACGGTGGCGCTGCAACTCGCCCGGCAGGCGCGCCGCGAGGCGTACGCGTCGGGAGGTTTTCTCACCGGCGCGGCCTGGCTGCGGCGCGGCGAGACCCTGGCCTGGACGGGCCTGGTGCTGTTCGCGGTGACCGTGGTCGCCGCGATTGTGGTCGGCGTGATCCGGCTCGCCGAGGTGCCCTACGGCCAGGATTTCGCGCCGAACATCGACTGACCCCCCACGGCGCCTCGCCCGAAGCGGTGGCCGACACCGGGTCGCCCGGCGAACCGGCGGGCCTGACGGCTTGATCGACTCCGTTCCGCCGGAATGGGGGTGTCCCGGCTGTCCGGACCCCGCCATTCCGCCGACCTGGGGTCGATCAAGGCGCGGTCTCCCGCGCCGTAGGCCGAGCACCTGATCGGCGACGGTAGCCTGACGGTGTCCACCACCGCGCGGTGGTGGGCGCGGCCGATGAGGAGGATCCTGTGACGGAACCGGCGCGTCCCGAGAGCGGCGAGTTCGCTCGACCCACCGCCGGGCGCCCGGAGGCCGAGACACCGGAACCGAACGGGTGGGCAGCGCCGGACGCCCCGCCAGCCACGTCCGCACCGGGCTACTCCCCGTCCCCGCCCGCACCCGGGCTCGCGCCGTTCCCGCCTGGTTCGCCGCCCGGTTCGCGGGGTTTCGGGCCGCCGTCGGTCCCGCCGGGGCCGTCGCCGGTTCCGCCCGGGTCGCCGAGCTACGCGCCGCCGTCGGTTCCGCCTGGGTCGCCCGGCTTCGGGTCGCCGCCGGTTCCGCCTGGGTCGCCCGGCTTCGGGTCGCCGTCGGTTCCGCCTGGGTCGCCCGGCTTCGGGTCGCCGCCGTTCCCGCCGGGCTCGCCAGGCTTCGGGCCACACTCGGTTCCGCCGGCCACGCCGTCGGGCGGGCCGGTCGGCGGGGGAGTGTCGGGTTGGCCGCCCGGTCAGGGCTGGGGAGGTGGCACCCCCGCTCCGCCCGCCCCGCCACCGGACCGTCCCCGGCCGCCGAAGCGGGTGGAGCCGGTGCCCGGCACGCCGTTCGCGATGGTGCACCTCGACGTGCCGCCGGTCACCTCGGGCCTGGCGGTCGGCTCGCTGGTTGCCGGAATCATCTCCATCGTGGTGTCGCTCCTGGTCATCTGCTTCGGTGTGGGCTTCGGAGGGACGAACGGCGTCTGGGTCGCCGGTGCCTTCACCGCCCTCGGTGGCCTGATCGGCGCCGGCGCCGTGGTCACCGGCCTGTTGGGCGCGCGCCAGATCCGGCGACCGGCACCTCCGCCCGCGGTCCGGTTCACCGGCCGCGGTCTGGCGATCGCCGGGATCAGCTGCGGCGGTGCCGGGTTGTTGCTGAGCCTGCTGGGCATGGGTCTGGCGGTCCTGCTGGCGGTGGCCTGACCGGCCTGAACGCCTGGTCGGGGGCTCGGCGGGCGGTTTCCTGCGGAGCCGGTACACTTGTCTGCGTAGGTGCCCATCACGGGCGGGTGGACGACGGGACCGGTCGCCGAACGGTGCGCAGGCCGGCGGGGTCTTCCGTTTTGACCTGCGCGGCTGTGGTAGGTACTCTTTCCCCTTGTGCCCGGGCCCGCCCGGGCAACTCGTGCGTGCGCTGGATCCGGTCATCCGGGATTCGGGTGGCACCACGACAGAGCGAGATGATCCGGCCTGCGGCGATCCGTGTGCCGGTGACAGAACCCCGGGGCCCACGCGCACGTGTCGGAACCGGGACCGTGAGATGGGCGACACGCCCGACCGCGGGTGCCGGGACCTCCGCGAGGTGGCCCTGGCCGGAATGTAGGAGAGTCGATCACCCGGTCGGCTACGGCAGACGGCGCGGCCGCAACGAGCGGCCGAAGGGAGCGGAGAAACCCGGTGCCCACCATTCAGCAGCTGGTCCGAAAGGGCCGACAGGCGAAGACCACCAAGACCAAGACCCCCGCGCTGAAGGGATCCCCTCAGCGGCGCGGCGTGTGCACCCGCGTGTACACCACCACCCCGAAGAAGCCGAACTCGGCGCTGCGCAAGGTCGCTCGTGTCAAGCTCAGCAGCCAGGTCGAGGTGACCGCCTACATCCCGGGCGTCGGGCACAACCTCCAGGAGCACTCGATCGTGCTCGTCCGCGGCGGTCGGGTGAAGGACCTCCCCGGCGTGCGTTACAAGATCGTTCGCGGCTCGCTGGACACCCAGGGTGTCCGCAACCGCAAGCAGGCGCGCAGCCGTTACGGCGCGAAGAAGGAGAAGAGCTGACATGCCGCGTAAGGGACCCGCTCCGCGGCGGCCGCTGGTCGCTGACCCGGTGTACAACTCGCCGCTGGTCACCCAGCTGGTGAACAAGATTCTCCTGCGGGGCAAGCGTCAGCTGGCCGAGCGCGTCGTGTACGCGGCGCTCGAGGGCTGCCGGGAGAAGTCCGGCACCGACCCGGTCGTCACGCTCAAGCGGGCGATGGACAACGTCAAGCCGACCCTTGAGGTCCGCAGCCGCCGTGTCGGTGGCGCGACCTACCAGGTGCCGGTCGAGGTCCGCCCGGCCCGGGCGACCACGCTGGGCCTGCGCTGGCTGGTCACCTACTCCCGCGCGCGGCGCGAGAAGACCATGGTCGAGCGGCTGATGAACGAGCTGCTGGACGCGAGCAACGGCCTCGGTGCCGCCGTCAAGCGGCGCGAGGACACGCACAAGATGGCGGAGTCCAACAAGGCCTTCGCGCACTACCGCTGGTAACACCCTGGTCCCGGCGCCCAACCGGTGCCGGGACCGCCACCAGTTGTGTCGAGACGACGATAAGTAGGGATTGAAGTGGCCGCCGCAGACGCGCTCGCCAACGTACGCAACATCGGCATCATGGCGCACATCGATGCCGGTAAGACCACTACCACCGAGCGGATCCTGTTCTACACCGGTATCACGTACAAGATCGGTGAGGTCCACGAGGGCGCTGCCGTCATGGACTGGATGGAGCAGGAGCAGGAGCGCGGTATCACCATCACTTCCGCCGCCACGAAGTGCGAGTGGAAGGGCCACACGATCCAGATCATCGACACGCCCGGCCACGTCGACTTCACGGTCGAGGTGGAGCGGTCGCTGCGGGTCCTGGACGGTGCGGTCGCGGTCTACGACGGCGTGGCCGGCGTGGAGCCGCAGACGGAGAACGTCTGGCGCCAGGCGGACAAGTACAACGTCCCCCGGATGTGTTTCGTCAACAAGCTCGACCGCACCGGTGCGGACTTCTTCCGCTGCGTGCAGATGATGATCGACCGGCTGAACGCCACCCCGCTGGTGCTTCAGATCCCGATCGGCGCCGAGTCCGACTTCATCGGCGTGGTCGACCTGGTCGAGATGCGCGCCCTCACCTGGCGTGGCGAGACCCAGAAGGGTGAGGACTACGCGGTCGAGGAAATCCCGGCCGACCTCGCCGACTCCGCCGCGGAGTGGCGCGAGAAGCTGATGGAGACGCTCGCCGACGTCGACGACTCGGTGATGGAGAAGTACCTGGAGGGCGAGGAGATCTCCGCCGAGGAGATCAAGGCCGCCATCCGTCGCGCCACCATCGGCGGCAAGGCCAACCCGGTCCTCACCGGCACCGCCTTCAAGAACAAGGGCATCCAGCCGATGCTGGACGCGGTCGTCGCGTACCTGCCGTCGCCGCTGGACATCCCGGCGATCGAGGGCACGGCCACCGACGGCGAGACCCCGATGCAGCGTAAGCCGTCGGTGTCGGAGCCGTTCTCCGGTCTGGCCTTCAAGATCCAGACGGACAAGCACCTCGGCAAGCTCACCTACGTCCGGATCTACTCCGGCACGCTCGAGTCCGGCTCCCAGGTGGTCAACTCCACCAAGGACCGCAAGGAGCGGATCGGCAAGATCTACCAGATGCACGCCAACAAGCGGGAAGAGCGCAGCTCGGCCCAGGCTGGCGACATCATCGCGGTGCAGGGTCTGAAGCAGACCACCACCGGTGACACCCTCTGCGACCCGGCGAACCCGGTCATCCTGGAGTCGATGACCTTCCCGGAGCCGGTCATCGAGGTGGCCATCGAGCCGAAGACCAAGGCCGACCAGGAGAAGCTCAGCACCGCCATCCAGCGGCTGGCCGAGGAGGACCCGACCTTCCGCGTCAAGCTGGACGACCAGACCGGCCAGACGGTCATCTCCGGCATGGGCGAGCTGCACCTGGACATCCTGGTCGACCGGATGCGCCGCGAGTTCAACGTCGAGGCGAACATCGGGAAGCCGCAGGTGGCGTACCGCGAGACCATCCGCCGCAAGGTGGAGAAGATCGAGTACACCCACAAGAAGCAGACCGGTGGTTCCGGCCAGTACGCCCGGGTGATCGTCAGCCTGGAGCCGCTGCCGCTCGGCAACGACGCCCCGACCTACGAGTTCGCCAACGCCGTCACCGGTGGCCGTATCCCCCGGGAGTTCATCCCATCGGTGGACGCGGGCGCCCAGGACGCCATGCAGTACGGCATCCTCGCCGGCTTCCCGCTGGTGGGTGTCAAGCTGACGCTGCTGGACGGTCAGTACCACGAGGTCGACTCGTCGGAAATGGCATTCAAGATCGCCGGCTCGATGGTGATGAAGGACGCGGCCCGCAAGGCCGACCCGGCGTTGCTGGAGCCGATGATGGCCGTTGAGGTCACCACTCCTGAGGAGAACATGGGTGACGTCATCGGCGACCTCAACTCCCGTCGCGGCATCATCCAGGCGATGGAGGAGCGCAGCGGCGCCCGTGTCGTCCGGGCTCTGGTGCCGTTGTCGGAGATGTTCGGCTACGTCGGCGACCTGCGGTCGAAGACCCAGGGCCGGGCTAGCTACAGCATGCAGTTCGACTCCTACGCCGAGGTTCCGGCCTCGGTGGCGAAGGAGATCATCGCCAAGGCGACGGGTGAGTGACGCTCGCCTGAGCTGATCCGACGGTGGTCGCGGGAGGAGTTCCCCGACCGCGACCACCTCGGTCGGATTGTGTGAATTCCGGGCCTGTAGGCTTCATCGCCGCAGAACCCACAAAGCTCTCCGGCCGTCAGGCCGGAAAGGCTGTCGACAGAGTCCTAAGCGCCGACCTGGCGCGCCGGGGCGAACGAACCAAGAAGTCCACAGGAGGACACCAGTGGCGAAGGCGAAGTTCGAGCGGACTAAGCCGCACGTCAACATCGGCACCATTGGTCACATCGACCACGGTAAGACGACGCTGACGGCGGCCATCACCAAGGTCCTGCACGACCAGTACCCGGACCTGAACCCGTACACGCCGTTCGACGAGATCGACAAGGCGCCGGAGGAGAAGGCCCGCGGCATCACGATCTCGATCGCGCACGTCGAGTACCAGACCGAGGCGCGGCACTACGCGCACGTCGACTGCCCCGGTCACGCCGACTACATCAAGAACATGATCACCGGTGCCGCCCAGATGGACGGCGCGATCCTGGTGGTGGCGGCGACCGACGGCCCGATGCCGCAGACCCGCGAGCACGTGCTGCTGGCCCGCCAGGTCGGCGTGCCGTACATCGTCGTGGCGCTCAACAAGAGCGACATGGTCGACGACGAGGAGCTGCTGGAGCTCGTCGAGCTCGAGGTTCGTGAGCTGCTCTCGGCGCAGGAGTACCCGGGCGACGACCTGCCGGTCGTGCGCGTCTCGGCGCTCAAGGCCCTGGAGGGCGACCCGGAGTGGACCGGGCGCCTGATGGAGCTGATGAACGCCGTCGACACCGCGATCCCGCAGCCGGAGCGCGAGACCGAGAAGCCGTTCCTGATGCCGATCGAGGACGTCTTCACGATCACCGGTCGTGGCACCGTCGTCACCGGTCGCGCGGAGCGCGGCGTGCTCAAGCCGAACGAGGAGGTGGAGATCGTCGGTATCCGCGAGAAGTCGCAGAAGACGGTCTGCACCGGCATCGAGATGTTCCGCAAGCTGCTCGACGAGGCCCGCGCGGGTGAGAACGTCGGTCTGCTGCTGCGGGGCATCAAGCGCGAGGACGTCGAGCGCGGCATGGTGGTCGTCAAGCCGGGCACCAGCACCCCGCACACGGAGTTCGAGGCGACCGTCTACATCCTCTCCAAGGAGGAGGGCGGCCGGCACACCCCGTTCTTCCAGAACTACCGTCCGCAGTTCTACTTCCGGACCACGGACGTCACCGGTGTCGTCACCCTCCCCGAGGGCACCGAGATGGTCATGCCTGGCGACAACACCACGATGACCGTGAAGCTGATCCAGCCCATCGCGATGGAGGACAACCTCAAGTTCGCGATCCGGGAGGGTGGCCGTACGGTCGGCGCTGGTCGCGTCACCAAGATCATCAAGTGAGCTGGGTAACCCCGATTAGACCCGCCGCCGGTCGTGCGGCATACTAGTCAGGTTGCGTAACGACAGTTCGCCTCCCGTGTTCGGCTCACGCTGAACCTCCGGGTGGGCAGAGCAGTCGGGCGTGGGGTGGTTGGCGGTCGCCCGCCAACCACCCTCGCGCGGCGTTCAGGTCGCGGTAGAGCGCGATCGACGCCTGGACCCACCGCGGTCAGGATCGCTCCGGTAGCCCGGGGCGGAGCCTGGCCCAAGGGCGCGACACGCCCGACCGCGGGGGTGGGCGAAGAGGGCCTGTGCCAGCCGGTACAGGCACCCGCAACACAGCGGCATCGAGAGAAGGAACAGAAGCCACCATGGCGGGACAGAAGATCCGCATCCGGCTCAAGGCCTATGACCACGAGGTCGTCGACTCCTCGGCTCGGAAGATCGTCGAGACGGTGACGCGTACCGGGGCGCAGGTCGCGGGCCCGGTGCCGCTGCCCACGGAGATCAACCGTTTCTGCGTCATCCGCTCGCCGCACAAGTACAAGGACTCGCGCGAGCACTTCGAGATGCGTACGCACAAGCGGCTTATCGACATCATCGACCCGACCCCGAAGACGGTCGACTCGCTCATGCGCCTCGACCTGCCGGCTGGCGTCGACATCGAGATCAAGCTGTAGGGACCGGACACATGGACAGGCAAGTTAAGGGGATCCTGGGCGCGAAGCTCGGCATGACCCAGGTCTGGGACAACAACCGCGTTGTTCCGGTGACCGTGGTTCAGGCCGGCCCCTGCGTCATCACCCAGGTTCGTGACGCCGACAAGGACGGTTACTCCGCGGTCCAGCTGGCGTACGGCACGATCGACCCGCGCAAGGTCAAGCAGCCGCTCCGCGGGCACTACGCCAAGGCTGACGTGGCGCCGCGCCGGCACATCGTCGAGCTGCGCACCATCGACGCCGCGGACTACTCGCTCGGCCAGGAGATCACGGTCGAGGAGTTCCCGGTCGGCGTCTCGGTCGACGTGACCGGCAAGACCAAGGGCAAGGGCTACGCCGGCCCGATGAAGCGGCACGGCTTCCACGGTCTGCGCGCCAGCCACGGTGTCGAGCGCAAGCACCGCTCGCCGGGCTCCATCGGGGCCTGCGCCACCCCGGGTCGTGTCTTCAAGGGCACCCGGATGGCGGGCCGCATGGGTGGCGTGCGCTACACCGTGCAGAACCTGACCGTCCAGGCGGTCGACACCGAGAACAACCTCCTGCTCGTCCGGGGTGCCATTCCCGGCCCCAAGGGCGCGCTGGTCCTGGTCCGCACTGCGGCCAAGGCGAAGAAGGGCGGTGCAGCCAAGTGACCACCGTTGACGTCCGCAACACCGAAGGCGCCACCACCGGCTCGGTCGAGCTGCCCGCCGACATCTTCGACGTGCAGGCCAACATCGCGCTGATGCACCAGGTCGTGGTGGCACAGCTCGCGGCGGCCCGGCAGGGCACCCACAAGACCAAGACCCGCGGTGAGGTCGCCGGCGGCGGCAAGAAGCCGTACAAGCAGAAGGGCACCGGTCGGGCCCGCCAGGGTTCGATCCGCGCGCCGCAGTTCGCCGGCGGTGGCGTGGTGCACGGCCCGGTGCCGCGCGACTACAGCCAGCGCACCCCGAAGAAGATGAAGGCCGCCGCCCTGCGTGGCGCCCTCTCGGACCGGGCGCGCGCCGGCCAGGTGCACGTCGTCGAGGCGTTCGTCTCGGGCGAGAAGCCGTCGACCAAGGCCGCGCTGGCCACCCTCGCCAAGCTGACCGACGCCCGCCGGGTGCTGGTCGTGCTGAGCAGCACCGACGAGCTGAACTGGCTGTCGCTGCGCAACGAGTCGCGGGTGCACCTGATCGAGGCCGGCCAGCTGAACACGTACGACGTGCTGGTGGCCGATGACGTGGTCTTCACCAAGGCGGCCCTGGACGAGTTCCTGGGCGTCCCCGCCGAGACCACCGAGGAGGGTGGCAAGTGAGCACGATCGCCGACCCGCGCGACATCATCGTGGCGCCGGTCGTCTCGGAGAAGAGCTACAGCGAGCTGAACCGGAACTGGTACACCTTCCTGGTGCACCCGGACGCGAACAAGACCGCGATCAAGATCGCCATCGAGCAGATCTTCAACGTCCGCGTCGTGACGGTCAACACGCTCAACCGCGAGGGCAAGCGCAAGCGGACCCGCACCGGGTTCGGCAAGCGCAAGAACACCAAGCGCGCGATGGTGAAGCTGGCTGAGGGCGACCGCATCGAGGCCTTCGGCGGCCCGGTCAGCTGAGGGGTGTAGACAATGGCTATCCGTAAGTACAAGCCGACGACGCCGGGCCGGCGTGGCTCGAGCGTTGCCGACTTCGCCGAGATCACCCGGTCGACGCCCGAGAAGTCGCTGCTGGCGCCGCTGCCGAAGAAGGGCGGTCGGAACGTCCACGGCCGGATCACCGCCCGGCACCAGGGTGGTGGCCACAAGCGCCAGTACCGGATCATCGACTTCAAGCGGGTCGACAAGGACGGCGTGCCGGCGAAGGTCGCGCACATCGAGTACGACCCGAACCGCACCGCGCGTATCGCGCTGCTGCACTACGTCGACGGCGAGAAGCGTTACATCGTCGCGCCGAAGGACCTGAAGCAGGGCGACCGCGTCGAGTCCGGCCCGGGCGCCGACATCAAGCCCGGCAACAACCTGCCGCTGCGGAACATCCCGGTCGGTACCACGATCCACAACGTGGAGCTGCGTCCCGGTGGCGGGGCCAAGCTGGCCCGCTCGGCCGGCGTCGGCATCCAGCTGCTCGGCCGGGAGGGGGCGTACGCGACCCTGCGTATGCCGTCCGGCGAGATCCGGCGGGTCGACGTGCGCTGCCGCGCCAGCATCGGCGAGATCGGCAACGCCGACCAGTCAAACATCAACTGGGGCAAGGCCGGCCGGATGCGGTGGAAGGGCAAGCGCCCGACCGTCCGTGGTGTCGCCATGAACCCGGTCGACCACCCGCACGGTGGTGGCGAGGGCAAGACCTCCGGTGGTCGCCACCCGGTCAACCCGCAGGGTAAGCCCGAGGGCCGCACCCGTCGTAAGGGCCAGCCGAGTGACCGGCTGATCGTCCGCCGTCGCTACGCCACGCGTAAGCGCGGCTGAGGGAGATAAGACATGCCTCGCAGCCTGAAGAAGGGCCCGTTCATCGACGACCACCTGCTCAAGAAGGTGGAGACGCAGAACGAGAAGGGCTCGAAGAACGTCATCAAGACCTGGTCGCGCCGCTCGACGATCATCCCGGACATGCTCGGGCACACGATCGCGGTGCACGACGGACGCAAGCACGTCCCGGTGTTCGTGACCGAGGCGATGGTCGGGCACAAGCTCGGCGAGTTCGCGCTGACCCGCACGTTCAAGGGTCACGAGAAGGACGACCGGAAGAGCCGCCGGCGCTGACGCCGCGGGCATACGGATAGAGGATCAAGGGGTTACAGCGATGCCAGGAAAGGGCGACGCTCCGGTGCTTCCGGGCGCGCGGGCGGTTGCGCGGTACGTGCGCATCTCGCCGATGAAGGCGCGCCGGGTGGTCAACCTCGTCCGCGGCCTGCCCGCGAAGGAGGCGCTCACGGTGCTGCAGTTCGCGCCGCAGGCTGCGAGCGAGCAGGTGTACAAGGTGCTCGCGAGCGCGATCGCCAACGCGGAGAACAACGAGCGGCTGGACCCCGACGCGCTGCTCGTCAGCGAGGCGTTCGTGGACGAGGGCCCGACCATGAAGCGGTTCCAGCCGCGGGCGCAGGGCCGGGCGTACCGGATCCGCAAGCGCACGTGCCACATCACCGTGGCGGTCGAGGCGGTGGCGCCGGCCGCGCCGAAGTCGGCGAAGAAGACGGCCCCGGCGAAGCAGACCGCGCCGGCTGAGACGCAGAGCAACACGGAGGGCGCCGAGTAATGGGTCAGAAGGTTCACCCGCACGGGTTCCGGCTCGGCATCTCGACCGACTGGAAGTCCCGCTGGTTCGCGGACAAGCTCTACAAGGACTACATCGGCGAGGATGTCAAGATTCGCCGGATGATGTCCAAGGGGCTGGAGCGCGCCGGCATCTCCAAGGTCGACATCGAGCGCACCCGCGACCGGGTCCGCGTCGACATCCACACCGCTCGGCCGGGCATCGTCATCGGCCGTAAGGGTGCCGAGGCCGACCGGATCCGCGGCGAGCTGGAGAAGCTCACCGGCAAGCAGGTGCAGCTGAACATCATCGAGGTGAAGAACCCCGAGTCGGACGCGCAGCTGGTTGCCCAGGGCGTGGCCGAGCAGCTCTCCAGCCGGGTCAGCTTCCGCCGGGCGATGCGCAAGGCGATGCAGTCGGCGATGAAGAACCCGATGTGCAAGGGCATCCGGGTGCAGGTTTCGGGCCGCCTCGGTGGCGCCGAGATGAGCCGTACGGAGTTCTACCGCGAGGGTCGGGTTCCGCTGCACACGCTGCGGGCCAACATCGAGTACGGCTTCTTCGAGGCGCGTACCACCTTCGGCCGCATCGGCGTGAAGGTCTGGATCTACAAGGGCGACGCGGTGCCGGGTCGGGAGACCCCGACCGAGGCTCCGTCGCGCCCGCGCCGGGAGCGCGGCGACCGCCCTGAGCGGCCGCGCCGTGGTCGCTCCGGTTCGTCCGGTACGACCTCCGGTGGCACCGAGGCCGGCCGGGCCGCCGCGACGACCGTCGGGCAGCAGGCTGAGACGCCGAGCGGTGAGCCGGTGGACGCAAGCGCTGTCGCGTCGGCCGCTACCGGTGCCGCTCAGCCGGCAGAAACGCAGCAGGAGGGCTGACAGATGCTGATGCCGCGCAAGCCCCCGAAGGGCTTCCGCAAGCCGCACCACCCGGACCGCAGTGGCGCGTCCAAGGGTGGCAACCGGGTGGTGTTCGGCGAGTTCGGGATCCAGGCTCTCGAGCCGGCGTACGTGACCAACCGGCAGATCGAGTCGGCGCGTATCGCGATGACCCGCCACATCAAGCGTGGTGGCAAGGTCTGGATCACCATCTTCCCGGACCAGGCCCTCACCAAGAAGCCGGCGGAAACCCGGATGGGTTCCGGTAAGGGCTCGCCCGAGTGGTGGGTCGCAAACGTCAAGCCGGGGCGGGTGCTCTTCGAGATGTCCTTCCCCAACGAGCAGATCGCGCGAGAGGCGATGCGTCGCGCGATCCACAAGCTCCCGATGAAGTGCCGCATTGTGACGCGCGAAGTGGGTGAATCCTGATGGCAGCGGGCGTTAAGGCCGCGGAGCTGCGTGAGCTCTCCCAGGAGGAGCTGGTCACGAAGCTGCGCGAGGCCAAGGCGGAGCTGTTCAACCTCCGCGTGCAGGCCGCAACCGGGCAGCTGGACAACAACCGGCGGTTGCAGGTCATCCGCCGGGAGATCGCCCGGATCTACACGATCATGCGTGAGCGCGAGCTGGGGCTCTCGGCCGCGCCGACTGAGGTGACTGCAGGATGAGCGAGAACACCACCACCGCCACGCGTGGCCGCCGCAAGGTGCGTGAGGGCCTCGTGGTCAGCGACAAGATGGATAAGACCGTCGTCGTCGAGGTCGAGGACCGGGTCAAGCACGCGCTGTACGGCAAGATCATGCGCCGGACCAGCAAGCTCAAGGTCCACGACGAGCAGAACTCCGCCGGCATCGGCGACCGGGTCCTGATCATGGAGACCCGGCCGCTGTCCGCCACCAAGCGGTGGCGGCTCGTGGAGATCCTCGAGAAGGCCAAGTAGCGAAGGCTCGAGCTCGGCCGAGATCGGTCGGGCGCAGGTTCCGCCAGGCTCCGGCCGCCCCGGCGGCCGGAGAACCGGCAGACATAGGAGATAGACGTGATTCAGCAGGAGTCGCGACTGCGCGTCGCCGACAACACGGGTGCCCGGGAGATCCTGTGCATTCGGGTTCTCGGCGGCTCCGGTCGGCGCTACGCGAGCATCGGCGACGTCATCGTCGCCACCGTCAAGGACGCGATCCCGGGTGCCGGTGTGAAGAAGGGCGACGTCGTCAAGGCGGTCATCGTCCGCACCGCCAAGGAGAAGCGTCGGCCGGACGGTTCGTACATCCGCTTCGACGAGAACGCCGCCGTCATCATCAAGGACGGCGGGGACCCGCGTGGCACCCGCATCTTCGGCCCGGTCGGTCGTGAGCTGCGGGACAAGCGGTTCATGAAGATCATTTCTCTCGCGCCGGAGGTGTTGTGACCGTGAAGGTCAAGAAGGGCGACACGGTCGTCGTCATCGCCGGCAAGGACAAGGGCGCCAAGGGTAAGGTCATCGCGGCCTACCCGCGGCAGGACAAGGTCCTGGTCGAGGGCGTGAACCGGGTCAAGAAGCACACTCGCATCAGCACCACTCAGCGTGGCGCCAAGACCGGTGGCATCGTCACCCAGGAGGCCCCGATCCACGTCTCGAACGTGATGGTCCTGGACTCCGACGGTAAGCCGACCCGTGTCGGTTACCGGGTCGACGAGAATGGCCAGAAGGTCCGCATCGCGCGTAGCACCGGTAAGGACCTCTGATGACCACGGCTACCGAAACCAAGACCATGCCGCGCCTCAAGGAGCGGTACCGCAACGAGATCGTGGCCCAGCTGCGCGAGCAGTACAACTACGGCAACCCGATGCAGGTGCCGCGGATGGTCAAGATCGTCGTGAACATGGGTGTCGGCGAGGCCGCTCGGGACGCCAAGCTCATCGACGGCGCGGTCCGCGACCTGGCCACGATCACCGGCCAGAAGCCGCAGGTCCGGCGGGCGAAGAAGTCCATCGCGCAGTTCAAGCTCCGCGAGGGGATGCCAATCGGCGCGAAGGTGACCCTGCGCGGCGACCGGATGTGGGAGTTCCTGGACCGGCTGCTCTCCATCGCGCTGCCCCGTATCCGTGACTTCCGCGGCCTCGACGGGCGCAAGCTCGACGGGAACGGCAACTACACGTTCGGTCTGACCGAGCAGTCGGTGTTCCACGAGATCGACCAGGACAAGATCGATCGCCAGCGGGGCATGGACATCACGGTGGTCACCACCGCCACGACCGACGACGAGGGCCGGGCGCTGCTGAAGCTCCTGGGCTTCCCGTTCAAGGAGAACTGAGATGGCCAAGAAGGCGCTGATCCTCAAGGCGGCCGCGAAGCCGAAGTTCTCGGTTCGCGCGTACACCCGCTGCCAGCGGTGCGGGCGTCCCAAGGCGGTCTACCGCAAGTTCGGGCTCTGCCGGGTGTGCATCCGGGAGATGGCTCACCGCGGTGAGCTGCCCGGCGTGTCCAAGGCTTCCTGGTAATAGCCCGGCGCGCTCGCGCGTTAGCTGGACTGTCTCTTCGCCGTAGGCCTGCTGTTCGCGGGAACCCCGGCGAGAAAGGTTGACGAGTTTTCATGACGATGACCGACCCGATCGCAGACATGCTCACGCGTCTGCGTAACGCCAACCAGGCGTACCACGACCGGGTGACGATGCCCTACTCGAAGATCAAGGCGAACATCGCCGAGGTCCTCAAGGCCGAGGGTTACATCGCCACCTGGGCGGTCGAGGAGCCCGAAGAGGGTGCCGTCGGCAAGCGACTGGTCGTCGAGCTGAAGTACGGCCAGAACCGGGAGCGGAGCCTGGCCGGTATCAAGCGCGTCTCCAAGCCCGGTCTGCGGGTGTACGCCAAGTCGGGCGAGCTTCCCCGGGTGCTCGGCGGGCTGGGCGTGGCGATCATTTCGACGTCCCAGGGGCTGCTCACCGACCGGCAGGCCCGCAAGCGGAGCGTTGGCGGGGAAGTCCTCGCCTTCGTCTGGTAACGGGAGACAGGTAGAAATGTCGCGTATTGGACGTAAGTCGATCCCGGTGCCTGCCGGCGTCGACGTGACGATCGACGGCCGGACCGTCAAGGTCAAGGGCCCCAAGGGCGAGCTGGCGCACACCCTGGCCGAGCCGATCACCATCGAGCGGGCCGAGGACGGGCAGCTGAACGTCAACCGCCCGAACGACGAGCGCAAGGCCAAGGAGCTGCACGGCCTGAGCCGTACCCTGGTCGCGAACATGATCGTCGGGGTCACCGAGGGCTACCGCAAGAGCCTGGAGATCGCGGGCACCGGTTACCGGGTCACGGCCAAGGGCAAGGACCTGGAGTTCGCGCTCGGGTTCTCGCACCCGGTGACGGTGCAGGCGCCGGAGGGCATCACCTTCACGGTGGAGCGCCCGACGCTGTTCCACGTGGCCGGCATCGACAAGCAACTTGTCGGTGAGGTAGCCGCCAACATCCGGAAGATCCGTCCGCCGGAGCCCTACAAGGGCAAGGGCGTGAAGTACCAGGGCGAAGTGATTCGCCGCAAGGCCGGAAAGGCAGGTAAGAAGTGAGCGCCACGCTGCTCAAGCGCCGCCGCGGCGTTGCCGCCAAGCGTGCCGTCGGGCGTGCGCGTCGGCACTTCCGGGTCCGCAAGAACGTCAGCGGCACCGCCGAGCGTCCGCGCCTGGTCGTCACCCGTTCGCTGCGGCACATCGTCGCCCAGATCGTGGACGACACCAAGGGGCACACCCTGGCGTCGGCCTCGTCCCTGGACGCCTCGGTGCGCGGCACGGAGGGCGACAAGAGCGCCCTGGCCGGCAAGGTCGGTGCCCTGCTCGCCGAGCGGGCCAAGGCGGCCGGCATCTCCAAGGTCGTCTTCGACCGCGGTGGCAGCCGGTACGCGGGGCGGGTAGCCGCCCTCGCCGACGCCGCTCGCGAAGCCGGGCTCGAGTTCTAGTAACCCCGTCACGAGAGAGAGGAAGGCTGCTGATGCCAGGTCAACAGCGCCGTGGCGGCGGGTCCGGTGGCAACGAGGGTGGTCGCCGCGACAACCGCCGTGAGGGCGGCCGCGGAAACGCGCCCGCCGAGAAGACCCCGCACCTCGAGCGGGTCGTCGCGATCAACCGTGTAGCCAAGGTCGTGAAGGGTGGTCGTCGCTTCAGCTTCACCGCCCTGGTGATCGTGGGCGACGGCGACGGCACCGTGGGCGTGGGCTACGGAAAGGCCAAGGAGGTGCCCGCGGCGATCGCCAAGGGCGTCGAGGAGGCCAAGAAGCACTTCTTCAAGGTGCCGCGGATCGGCTCCTCGATCCCGCACCCGGTGCAGGGCGAGGACGCCGCCGGTGTGGTGCTGCTCAAGCCGGCCTCGGCCGGTACGGGTGTCATCGCCGGTGGTCCGGTCCGGGCCGTGCTGGAGTGCGCGGGCATCCACGACGTGCTCTCCAAGAGCCTCGGATCGTCCAACCCGATCAACATCGTGCACGCCACGGTGGCCGCGCTGAAGGGGCTGGAGTCCCCCGAGGCTGTCGCCGCGCGTCGGGGCCTGCCGGTGGAGGACGTTGCTCCGGCCGCCATGCTGGCCTCGCGGGCGGAGGTGGCGTCCTGATGGCACGGCTGAAGGTCACCCAGGTCCGTTCCGACATCGGGACCAAGCACAACCAGCGTGAGTCGCTGCGTTCGCTCGGTCTCAAGCGGATCAACGACGTGGTGGTCAAGGAGGACCGGCCGGAGATTCGCGGCATGATCTTCAAGGTGAGCCACCTCGTGAAGGTCGAGGAGGTCGAGTAATGACGATCAAGGTCCACCACCTGCGCCCGGCGCCGGGGGCCAAGACTCCGAAGACCCGGGTGGGTCGCGGTGAGGGCTCCAAGGGCAAGACCGCCGGTCGCGGTACCAAGGGTTCGAAGGCCCGGAAGAACATCTCGGCGGCGTTCGAGGGTGGGCAGATGCCCATCCACATGCGCCTGCCGAAGCTGAAGGGCTTCAAGAACAAGTTCAAGGTGGTCTACCAGGTGGTCAACCTGGACCGCCTGGCCGAGCTGTTCCCCAACGGCGGGCAGGTTGGCCCGGCCGAGCTGGTCGAGTCGGGCGCGGTCCGCAAGGGCCAGCCGGTGAAGGTTCTCGGTAGCGGGGATCTCGGCGGTGTGACCCTCCAGGTGTCGGCGCACGCGTTCAGCGCGTCGGCCAAGGAGAAGATCACGGCCGCCGGCGGCTCGGTCACCGAGCTGTAAGCTGCGAAAACGTGTGGTGCCCGCCAGTTGATCCCAGCTGGCGGGCGCCGTGCGCTACGCCGGGCGTGAGCGCCCGGTAACATCGGATCCGGTTTATGTAGCCGGGCACATCTGCCCGGACCGGGATTGGGCTGTTAGAGTCCCTTCCCAGCCATGGATATCGGGCGCTTGCCCGGCACCCACCCCGCACCGCCAGGGACGACCGGCGGCCCGCCTCGCGCAGGAGGAAGAAGTTGCTGTCCGCCTTTCTCAGTGCGTTCCGTACGCCTGACCTGCGCAAGAAGCTGCTGTTCACAGTCGGCATCATCGCGATCTACCGGCTCGGCGCGACGGTGCCCAGCCCGGGCGTCTCGTACGGCAACGTGCAGAAGTGCATCGAAGCCACCGAGGGATCGACAGGTGTTCTGAACCTGCTCGACCTCTTCTCCGGCGGCGCGCTGCTCCAGCTTTCGGTCTTCGCGCTGGGCATCATGCCCTACATCACCGCCTCGATCATCCTGCAGCTGCTCACGGTGGTCATCCCCCGCCTGGAGCAGCTCCGCAAGGAGGGCCAGGCCGGTCAGGCGAAGATCACCCAGTACACGCGCTACCTGACCCTGGGTCTGGGTGTGCTCCAGGCCTCGGCCTTCGTCGCGCTGGCCCGCTCCGGCCAGCTGTTCAACAACATGTGCGACGAGGAGATCATCCCGACCGGCACGGGCATCCCGGACTGGCTGACGCTCACCATCCTGGTGATGACGATGACCGCCGGCACCGGCGTGGTGATGTGGCTCGGTGAGCTGATCACCGACCGCGGCGTCGGCAACGGCATGTCCGTCCTGATCTTCACCTCGATCGCCGCCCGGCTGCCCAGCGAGGGCTGGCGGATCAAGGAGAGCCAGGGCTGGTGGAAGTTCTTCCTCGTCATCGCCCTGGTGCTGGTGGTCATCACCGCTGTCACCTTCATCGAGCAGGCCCAGCGCCGGATTCCGGTGCAGTACGCCAAGCGCATGATCGGCCGGCGGATGTACGGCGGCACCTCGACCTACATCCCGCTGAAGGTCAACCAGGCGGGTGTCATCCCGGTCATCTTCGGTTCGTCGCTGCTCTACCTCCCGCAGCTGGCGCTCCAGTTCTTCGACCAGAACGACCCGGGCAAGACCCAGGTGTGGATCCAGAACAACCTGGTCGACCCGACCAGCCCGATCTACATCGCGGTCTACTTCCTGCTGATCATCTTCTTCACGTACTTCTACGTCTCGATCACGTTCAACCCGACCGAGGTCGCGGACAACATGAAGAAGTACGGCGGCTTCGTGCCGGGCATCCGCCCCGGCAAGCCGACCGCCGACTACCTGGACTTCATCCTCAGCCGGATCACCCTGCCGGGCGCGCTCTACCTGGCGACCATCTCCATCCTGCCGAACTTCTTCTTCATCTGGCTGGACCGGCAGCAGTACATGAACTTCCCGTTCGGCGGGACCGCTGTGCTGATCATGGTTGGCGTGGCCCTCGAAACCAGCAAGCAGATCGAGAGCCAACTCATGCAGCGGAACTACGAAGGGTTCCTGCGGTAGATGAGACTGGTTCTGGTTGGCCCGCCGGGTGCGGGCAAGGGCACTCAGGCAGAGTTCATCGCCGCGCACCTCTCCGTGCCGAAGATCTCGACCGGCGACATCTTCCGGGCCAACGTGTCGCAGGGCACGCCGCTGGGCGTCGAGGCCAAGCGCTACATGGACGCCGGCAAGCTGGTGCCGGACGAGGTCACCATCAACATGGTGCGGGAGCGGCTGGCCGAGCCGGATGCTGCCGAGGGCTTCCTCCTCGACGGGTTTCCGCGGACCACCCCGCAGGCTGCGGCGCTGGACAAGCTCCTCGCTGACCTGGGGACCGCGCTGGAACTCGTGCTGGAGCTGGTGGTCGACGACGACGAGGTGATCCGGCGGCTCTCCGGCCGCCGCACCTGCCGGGGCTGCGGCAAGATCTGGCACGTCGAGTTCGACCCGACCACCCGGGAGGGCATCTGCGACCGGTGCGGCGCCGAGCTGTTCCAGCGCGACGACGACAAGCCGGAGACCATCGCCGCCCGCCTGCGGGAGTACGCGGAGAAGACCGCGCCCTTGGTGGATTACTACGGCGCCCAGGGCAAGCTGGTGGGCATCGACGCCACCGGCCCGGTCGAGGACGTCACGGTCCGCGCGATCGACGCCCTCCGCTCCTACGGGGGCTGACGTCGGCGTAGCCGCCGGCCGGATAAAGTGCGGTACGGCGGGGTACGTGCGGCGTGCCCCGCTGTTTCGGTAACGAAAGGTAGCGCCTCCATGCGTCGTCCCCAGCTGGACATCCAGCTGAAGACCCCCGAGCAGATCGAGAAGATGCGAGCCGCCGGCCTGGTGGTCGCGGAGGCGCTGCGCAGGATGCGGGAGGCGGTCGCGCCCGGGGTGAGCACGGCCGACCTGGACGCGATCGCCGAGGCGGCCATCCGTGAGGCCGGTGCCGTCCCGTCCTTCAAGGGCTATCACGGCTTCCCGGCCTCGATCTGCTCGTCGGTGAACGAGCAGATCGTGCACGCCATCCCGTCGTCCAGGCAGGTTCTCGCCGAGGGCGACCTGATCTCGATCGACTGCGGCGCGGTGCTCGACGGTTGGCACGGTGACGCGGCGATCACGGTCGGCGTGGGCGAGGTCGATCCCGCCCTGCTGCGGATGGCGAAGGTTGCCGAGGACGCGATGTGGGCCGGCATCGCCGTGGCCGCCCGGGGTGCGGCGAGCGGGAAGGGCCGGCTCACCGACATCTCGCACGCCGTCGAGAACGCGGTACGCAAGGGCGGCCGGTACGGCATCGTCGACGGCTACGGCGGGCACGGCATCGGCACCGAGATGCACCAGGACCCGCACGTGCTCAACCACGGGCGGCCGGGCAAGGGTCCCCGCCTGGTGCCGGGCATGGCGCTGGCCATCGAGCCGATGATCACCATGGGCTCGCCGCGTACCGCGGAACTCGCCGACGGTTGGACGGTGGTGACCCGGGACGGGTCGCGGGCGGCGCACGTCGAGCACACCATGGCGCTGTTGCCGGACGGGGTCTGGGTGCTGACCGCCCCGGACGGCGGGCGGGCCCGCCTCGGCGATCTGGTGACCGGCCGCGAGCCGAGCGGCTCACCGGCCAGCTGATTCCGTGCGCTCGGCCGGCGGATGATCACCGTGGGTTCGCCGGGCTGGCGGCGCGGTGGCATGCTTGCCGTCATGGAACGGCGGGATGGCATGCGGGCAGCGGATTCGGACCGGCAAGCCATCGCCGAACGACTCCGGACCGCCCTCGACGAGGGCCGGCTCGACCTGCACGAGTACGACGAGCGTTTGCAGCGGGCCTACGCCGCCCGCACGTACGCCGACCTGGACGGCCTGGTGGGGGATCTGCCAGCGGCGGGCGCGGTGGTGCCGGCGACGAACGCGGTGCCGGCTCAGCGGTCGGACGACGGGCCGGTGCCGGCGTCGCCGGAGGGCGGGCGGGGCGTGACCGTGAGTTGGCTGGTCGAGGTCTGGGAGCCGTGGCTCAAGACGGTCGGCATCGTGGTGGCGATCTGGGCGGTCACCTCGCTTGCCGCCGGCGGCCCGATCTACTTCTGGCCGGGCTGGGTGGCCGGGCCGTGGGGCGCGGTGATCCTGGTCCGTACCGTCACCGGTCTGGCCACCGGCGAGCCCGAGCGGTGGGCCGCGGAGCGGGCGCTCCAACGGCAGCGGCGGGCCGAGAAGAAGGCGCTCAAGCGCGAGCAACGGGCCCTCCGGCAGCAGCCCGACGATGATCCGGAACAGCGGCCCGAACGGGACCAGACGACCTGAACGTCACATTTGTCCGACCGGTCGGGGCGTAATGGCCGGTCGGTTTGGCGACGGCGCTCGGGCGGGCGTACACTTTCTGATCGGCGCGCAGCGTCCACTCTGCCATGCCCACCAGCGCTTCGGTGGGACGCGGAGCCGCGGCTGGCGCGGGAAAGCTGATCTTGATCAGATCCCGTGTAAGACGTTGTGGGCCGTCCGGAGCAACCGACGTCAGGACAGCGGAGGACATGCCGAAAAAAGACGGAGCCATCGAGATCGAAGGTCGGGTCATCGAGCCCCTGCCGAACGCCATGTTCCGGGTGGAGCTCGCCAACGGCCACAAGGTGCTGGCTCACATCAGCGGCAAGATGCGGCAGCACTACATCCGCATCCTGCCGGAGGATCGGGTCGTCGTGGAGCTCTCGCCATACGACCTGACCCGCGGGCGCATCGTCTACCGCTACAAGTAATCCTGGCGGCGGCCGGGAATCGTCCCGTGTCCGTCTTCGACGTCCGGTGTCCCACCTAGGTGACGCCGGGCCAGATGGGAAGTAAGGCAACCGTGAAGGTCAAGCCGAGCGTCAAGAGGATCTGCAACAAGTGCCGGGTGATCCGCCGGCACGGCCGGGTCATGGTCATCTGCACCGACCCGCGCCACAAGCAGCGCCAGGGCTGAACCGTCCGGCCGGCCGGGTGTTCGACGGCCGGTCAAGGTGAAGCCGGGCGGCAGGTCCAGCCAACACATTTCACATGCTCGTCCCAGCCGCGAGCGGTGCGCAGCGCGTACGCACTCGTGGTTGACCCCCGGTCGGAGGCCGGGGCCCGCTCGGGCAGCGACCGATCCCGGTCGCCGGCGCGACACCGCGCCGGATCAGCCGGGAGAGGTCGGTAGCGGGGTGGGACGGGTCCACACCTCCGGCAGAAACCACAAGGAGTACGCCCGCACATGGCACGTCTAGTCGGCGTGGATCTCCCCCGCGAGAAGCGGCTGGAGATTGCGCTCACCTACATCTTCGGCGTGGGTCGCACCCGCGCCCTGGAGACGCTCGCTGCCACCGGCATCTCGCCGGACAAGCGCGCCCGCGACCTCACGGACGAAGAGCTGGTCCAGCTCCGTGACCACATCGAGGGCAACTACAAGGTTGAAGGTGACCTGCGCCGCGAGGTCGCCGCCGACATCCGTCGCAAGGTCGAGATCGGCTGCTACGAGGGCATCCGGCACCGCCGGGGTCTGCCCGTGCGTGGCCAGCGGACCCGTACCAACGCTCGCACCCGCAAGGGCCCGAAGCGGACGGTCGCCGGCAAGAAGAAGCCCGGTAAGAAGTAATAGGAGCGCACAGACTTATGCCACCGAAGGCTCGTGCCGGAGCCGCCGTCAAGAAGGTCCGGCGCAAGGAACGCAAGAACGTCGCCCACGGGCAGGCGCACATCAAGAGCACCTTCAACAACACCATCGTGTCCATCACGGACCCGACCGGTGCCGTCATCTCCTGGGCCTCCGCCGGCCAGGTCGGTTTCAAGGGCTCCCGCAAGTCGACCCCGTTCGCCGCGCAGCTGGCCGCCGAGGCCGCCGCGCGTCGGGCGATGGAGCACGGCATGCGCAAGGTCGACGTGTTCGTCAAGGGCCCCGGCTCCGGCCGGGAGACCGCCATCCGTTCGTTGCAGGCGGTGGGCCTGGAGGTCGGGCAGATCTCCGACGTCACTCCGCAGCCGCACAACGGGTGCCGTCCGCCGAAGCGTCGCCGGGTCTGAGAGGTTAGAGAGAGATGGCTCGTTACACCGGTGCTGACTGCCGCCGTTGCCGGCGGGAGAAGATGAAGCTGTTCCTCAAGGGCAGCAAGTGCGATGGCCCGAAGTGCCCGTTCGAGTCCCGGCCGTTCCCGCCCGGGCAGCACGGCCGCGGCCGCACGAAGGAGACGGAGTACCTGCTCCAGCTCCGTGAGAAGCAGAAGGCCCGCCGGGTCTACGGCGTGCTGGAGAAGCAGTTCCGCGGTTACTACGAGGAGGCCGTGGCCAAGCAGGCCAAGACCGGTGAGGTCCTCCTGCAGATCCTCGAGTCGCGGCTGGACAACGTGGTCTACCGGGCCGGCTACGCCAAGTCCCGGGACATGGCCCGTCAGCTGGTCAAGCACGGTCACTTCACGGTGAACGGCAAGAAGGTCGACATCCCGTCGTTCCGGGTCAAGGAGCACGACATCATCGAGGTGCGTGCCAAGAGCAAGGAACTCACCCCGTTCCTGGTGGCGCAGGGTGAGGCCGGCTCGAAGACCGTCCCGGCGTGGCTGGAGGCGATCCCGAGCCAGATGAAGATCCTCGTGCACTCGCTCCCGGCCCGCCAGGTGATCGACACCCAGGTCCAGGAGCAGCTGATCGTCGAGCTCTACTCCAAGTAAGGGCTCGTTGCGGTGGCCCGCCCGCTCGGGCGGGCCACCGGAACAGTTGTGTCGTGGGCGTCATATAGCGGGCGCCCCGGAAGAGAAGAGAAAACATGCTCATCAGCCAGCGACCGACCCTCTCCGAGGAGTCGATCAACGAGACCCGCTCCCGGTTCACCATCGAGCCGCTGGAGCCGGGCTTCGGCTACACCCTGGGCAACTCGCTGCGGCGTACGCTGCTGTCGTCCATCCCGGGTGCGGCGGTCACCTCGATCAAGATCGACGGTGTGCTGCACGAGTTCACCACGATCCCCGGCGTCAAGGAGGACGTGGTCGAGCTCGTCATGAACATCAAGGAGCTCTGCGTCAGCTCCGAGCACGACGAGCCGGTCAGCATGTACCTGCGCAAGCAGGGCCCGGGTGACGTGACCGCCGGTGACATCCAGCCCCCGGCCGGTGTCTCGGTGCACAACCCGGACCTGAAGCTCGCCACCCTCAACGGCAAGGGCCGGCTCGACATGGAGCTGACCGTCGAGCGGGGTCGGGGCTACGTCACGGCGGCGCAGAACAAGCAGGCGGGCGCGGAGATCGGCCGGATCCCGGTCGACTCGATCTACTCGCCGGTGCTCAAGGTGACGTACCGCGTCGAGGCGACCCGGGTCGAGCAGCGGACCGACTTTGACCGGCTGATCATCGACGTCGAGACCAAGCCTTCGATGGGTCCGCGTACCGCGCTGGCCTCGGCCGGTTCGACGCTTGTGGAGCTGTTCGGGCTGGCCCGGGAGCTGGACGAGACCGCGGAGGGCATCGACATCGGCCCGTCCCCGCAGGACGCGCAGCTGGCGGCGGACCTGGCCCTGCCGATCGAGGAGCTGGACCTCACCGTCCGCTCCTACAACTGCCTCAAGCGCGAGGGCATCAACTCCGTTGGTGAGCTGATCGGGCGTACCGAGGCCGACCTTCTCGACATCCGCAACTTCGGCCAGAAGTCGATCGACGAGGTCAAGATGAAGCTCGCCGGGATGGGTCTGGGGCTGAAGGACTCGGCTCCGAACTTCGACCCGGCGCACGTCGTGGACGCCTTCGGCGAGGCCGACTACGACACCGACGACTACCGCGAGACCGAGCAGCTCTAGTCCGCGCTGCCGCCACACCTGAGGAGCACCAAGCATGCCCACGCCCACCAAGGGCCCCCGCCTCGGCGGCAGCCCCGCGCACGAGCGGCTGATGCTGGCCAACCTGGCCACCTCGCTGTTCCAGCACGGCAGGATCAAGACCACCGAGACCAAGGCCCGGCGGCTGCGTCCGCTCGCCGAGCAGCTGATCACCAAGGCCAAGCGGGGCGACCTCGCCTCGCGTCGGCGGGTGCTCACCGTGGTCAAGGACAAGGACGTGGTCTACGCCCTGTTCGACCAGATCGCGCCGCGGTACGCCAACCGCCCCGGCGGCTACACCCGGATCGTGAAGACCGGTCCGCGCAAGGGTGACAACGCGCCGATGGCGATCATCGAGCTGGTCGAGGAGCTGGAGATCGCCGAGCCGAAGGCGAACCAGAAGACCGCCGCCCGCAAGGCCGCCCAGCAGGACAAGGTCGAGGCGCTGGCCCCGGCCGAGGAGGCCCCGGAGTCGCGGCCGGCCGACCAGGACGCCGAGGCGCCGGTGTCGGCCTCCGGTGACACCGCCGCTGCCCGCGAGGACAGCGACCTGGCCACCGAGGAAGGCAAGGCCGAGGAAGGCAAGGCCTGATCCAGGCCGTCGTCGGGCCCGGTACCCCCTGGGGTGCCGGGCCCGACCCGTCAGTGCGGTGTGCTGGACACCGCACCAGGAGGTACGACGTGGACGAGCGGACCCGGCTGCGGCTGGAGGTCGCGTACGACGGCTCGGACTTCTCCGGGTGGGCCCCCCAGCCGGACCGGCGTACGGTGGCCGGGGTGCTGGTCGAGGCGCTGGACCGGATCCTCGGCACCGGCACCGCGAGCGGGCTGACCGTCGCCGGCCGCACCGACGCCGGCGTGCACGCCGCCGGGCAGGTCTGCCATCTCGACCTGCCCACCGAGGTCTGGCAGGGGTACGAGGGCGGGCTGCTGCGCCGGCTGGCCCGGCTGCTCCCGCCCGACGTGCGGGTCCGGGCGATGACCGTGGTGCCGGCCACCTTCGACGCCCGCTTCTCGGCCACCTTCCGGCGGTACGAGTACCGGGTGACCGACGCGCCGTGGGGGGCGGAACCGCTGCGCCGACACGAGATCCTGGCCTGGCCACGACCGCTCGACCTGGACCGGCTGGCCGCTGCCGCGGCCGGTCTGGTGGGGGAGCACGACTTCGCCGCGTACTGCCGACGCAAGGAGAACGCCACCACGCTGCGGGAGGTGACCCGGCTGGACTGGCGGCGCGACGCCGATGGAGTCCTCGTCGCCACGGTGCAGGCCGACGCGTTCTGCCAGGCGATGGTGCGCAGCCTGGTGGGGGCCATGCTGGCGGTGGGGGAGGGACGACGCCCGGCCCAGTGGCCGGCCGGTCTGCTCACCCGGCGGGAGCGGTCCAGCGAGGTGACCGTTGCGCCGGCCCATGGGCTGACCCTGGTGGCGGTGGGCTACCCGGACGATCCGGCCGAGTACGCCCGCCGGGCCGACGCGACGCGGCGGCTCCGGGTGCCAGCCGAAGGCTGACCCCACGGCCCACCGCCAGCCTCGCCGCCGGTCTCGGGCCGGCCAGCCGGAATGCTGACGGTGGCCGCTCGCTCGCCCGGTCAGTCCTCCGGTGGCCGCTCGCTCGCCCGGTCAGTCCTCCGGTGGCCGCTCGCTCGCCCGGTCAGTCCTCCGGTGGCCGCTCGCTCGCCCGGTCAGTCCTCGGTGGACTCGTCGCGCTCGTCGGCGTCCTCGGTCGACTCGTCCTGGTTGCCGGTGCCGTCGCTGGGTGCGGCGGTCGGTTGGCTGGCGATCCCGCCGTTGGCCCGCTGCTCCAGCACGCTCCGGTTGAGGTGCAGTTCGAGCAGGTCGAAGAGGATCTCGCGGACCCTGGTGTCGCCGGAACGGATCGCCTCGCCGTCCACGCGGGCGACCACCGCGTACGCGAGGTAGTGGCCGCGTACCTGCCAGCCGACCCGGGCCGGCGCGGTGGCGATGATCTCGGTCTCGTCGCCCGCCGACATGCCGCGGAACCGCCCCTGCCGCTCGTCGAGAATCTGGCGGATCCGTTCCCGGGCCCGTTCGGCGCTGGACCGGTCGGTGAGGTTGAACAGCCCTGCGGTGACCAGATGCTCCTGGTCGGGCGCGCGGAGCGTGGCCCGGACCACCTGGTTGCAGCCGAGCCGTACCAGCAGGTCGGCCAGCTCTTCGGTGGCGGCCACCGGGCAACTGGCGCTGGACTGGGTCCGCCGCACCTCGTACTCTGCCCGGTCCTCGCCGACGGCGACCGTGCTGGCGGGGAAGACCTCCCGGGCAGTCAGCGGCGCCTGGTCGGTGTCGCGGGAGTCCAGGTCGCTCGGCTCGGTGTCGCGGGTGGCCTGCGTGGTGGGCTCGGGTGTCGCCGTCCGGTTGGTCGGCTGCCGCGCCTCGAGCAGGGTGGCGGCGGTGAGGCCGACGAGGGCGAGCAGCACCAGCACGGCGGCGCCACCGATCAGCACCTGCCAGCCACGGCCACCGGCGCGTGGCGGTGGCGGTGGCGGTGCCGCCATGGCCGCGGCCAGTGGCGACGGGAGGCCCGGTGCCGGCTGGTGACGCGACGCTGGTTGCGGCTTCGGTGCGGCAGGCGGTGCCGCCGAGGGCAGGATGAGCTGATTGGGACGCGGCAGCGACGGTTCGGGAAAGCGGGACGGGGAGGGCCCGCCGGGGGGCGGCGGACCGTTGTCCGGCGACTGCGCCGCGGACTTGTCCTCGCGGGACGGGACGTATGCGTCCTCATCGGAGTCGTACCGATAAACCATGATGTCCAGAGTAAGGATGTTTGTCCCTTTAGTAGGTAATTCCCGGAAATCGCGGCGCCTGCCGGTGCCAGTGACCCACGACTCCCGTCCCGCCTGGCACTTCCGGGCCGATGCGAGAATGACCGGCGTGACCGGGGACCACTACTTCACCGCCGAACCCAGCGCGCCCGCCGAGCCGCGCGAGGTGCGCTTCACCCTCGCCGGCCGGGAGTACGCCCTGGCCTCCGCAGCCGGCGTCTTCTCGGCGACCCGGCTCGATCCAGGCACCGCCGTACTGCTGCGCAAGGCCGAACTGCCCGGCTCCGCCACCACCGGCGCGCTGCTCGACCTCGGCTGCGGGTTCGGCCCGATCACCTGCACCCTGGCGACCCTCGCGCCAGCGGCGACGGTGTGGGCGGTCGACGTCAACGAGCGGGCGCGGGAACTCACCGTCGCCAACGCGGGCCGGCTCGGTGTCGCCGACCGGGTACGGGTGGTGACACCCGACGAGGTACCCGCCGACCTCGGCTTCACCCAGATCTGGTCCAACCCGCCGATCCGGGTCGGCAAGGACGAGCTGCACCAGATGCTGCGGCGCTGGCTGCCCCGACTGACCCCGGACGGCGTGGCCTGGCTGGTGGTGGCCCGTCACCTCGGCGGCGACTCGCTGCACCGCTGGCTGGTCGAACAGGGCTGGCGGGTCGAGCGGCACGCCAGCCAGAAGGGCTTCCGAGTGCTCCGGGTCACGCGTTGAGCGGCTAATCGGTTGGCGTAGCGGCCGGGCTCCGGGAGGATGCCCGCGTGGGATACGTGGACGTGGCTGCGGTCGGATACGTCCTGCCCGACGGGCGGGAACTCTTCGCCGATGTGTCGTTCCGGGTCGGCGAGGGCGCCAAGGTGGCGCTTGTCGGGCCGAACGGCGCCGGCAAGACGACGCTGCTGCGGATGGTCGCCGGTGACCTGCCGGTGCGTACCGGCACCATCGCGCGCACCGGCGGGCTGGGCGTGATGCGCCAGTTCATCGGCATGATCGGCGACGAGTCGACGCTTGCCGACCTGGCGCTCTCACTTGCCCCGCCGCCGCTGCCCGAGGCCGGTCGCCGGCTGGTCGAGACCGAGGCGACCATGCGGGCGGCCGAGCTGCGCGGCAAGTACAGCACCGCCGCCGCCCAGGCCCAGCTGGCGTACGCCGAGGCGCTCGCGGCCTGGGGCGAGGCCGGCGGGTACGACGCCGAGGTGCTCTTCGACACCGTCGCCACCATCGTGCTGGACCTGCCCTGGGACAGCGCCCGGCACCGCCCGGTCCGCACCCTCTCCGGCGGCCAGCAGAAGCGGTTCGCGCTGGAGTTGCTGCTGCGCGGCCCGGAACAGGTGCTGCTGCTCGACGAGCCGGACAACTTCCTCGACGTACCCGGCAAACGGTGGCTGGAGGCGCGGCTGCGCGAGTCCGGCAAGTCGGTGCTCTACGTCTCGCACGACCGGGAACTGCTGGCACAGACCGCGGATCGGGTGGTCGCGGTGGAGGGCGGCAGCGCCTGGGTGCATCCGGGCGGCTTCGCCAGCTGGCACTCCGCCCGGGTGGCCCGGCACGCCCGCCTCGACGAGCAGCACCGCCGGTGGGACGAGGAGCACCAGAAGCTGCGCGAGCTGATGCTGATGTACAAGCAGAAGGCGGCGTACAACGACGGGTTGGCCTCGCGGTACCAGGCCGCGCAGACCCGGTTGCGCAAGTTCGAGGAGGCCGGACCGCCGCCCGTACCGCCGAAGGAGCAGGACATCCGGATGCGGCTGACCGGCGGGCGGACCGGCAAGCGCGCGCTCGTCTGCGAGCAGCTCGAACTCGACGGCCTGACCTACCCGTTCGACCTGGAGGTCTGGTACGGCGACCGGCTCGCGGTGCTCGGCGCCAACGGCACCGGCAAGTCGCACTTCCTGCGGCTGCTGGCCCGGGGCGGCACCGATCCCGACCCGGCGAACGGCCCGATCGAGGGCGCGGCGGCGCTCGCGCCGGTGGCCCACGACGGGGTGGCCCGGCTCGGCGCGCGGGTCCGCCCCGGCCACTTCTCGCAGACCCACGACCGGCCGGAGCTGATGGCGAAGACGCTTGTCGAGATCCTCTGGCGGGGTGACGAGCACCGGGCCGGCATGGACCGGCACGCGGCGATGGCCGCGCTCAGCCGGTACGAGCTGGCCGCGCAGGGCGACCAGCGGTTCGGCACCCTCTCCGGCGGCCAGCAGGCGCGCTTCCTGGTGCTGCTGCTGGAGCTGTCCGGCGCGACCCTGCTACTGCTCGACGAGCCGACCGACAACCTCGACCTGGCCTCGGCCGAGGCGCTGGAGGCCGGGCTCACCGCGTTCGCCGGCACGGTACTGGCGGTGACCCACGACCGCTGGTTCACCCGGACCTTCGACCGGTTCCTGCTCTTCCGGGGCGACGGCGAGGTGGTGGAGACCGACGAGCCGGTCTGGGACGTGGCGTGACCGGCCGCCTGCCGGGCGTAGCCGGGGTGGCCGGCTCGACAACCGGGCCGGTCACCCCGACATATGGTTGATCTCGTGACTGAGATGACCTATCGCCGGCTGGGCGACTCCGGGCTCGTGGTGTCCGTGGTGGGGATCGGCTGCAACAACTTCGGCCGCAAGCTCGACCTCGACGGCACCCGCGCGGTGGTCGACGCGGCCCTCGACGTCGGGATCAACTTCTTCGACACCGCCGACATCTACGGCGAGCCGCACGGCGCGTCGGAGGCACAGCTCGGTGCGGCCCTCAAGGGGCGCCGGGACGACGTGGTGCTGGCCACCAAGTTCGGCATGTCGATGGGCGGTGGCAACGGGCGGGACTTCGGCGTACGCGGCTCGCGGCGGTACGTGGTCCGGGCGGTCGAGGCGTCGCTGCGTCGGCTGGACACCGACTACATCGACCTGTACCAGTTCCACGAGCCCGACCCGGGCACCCCGATCGACGAGACGCTCTCCGCCCTGGACGACCTGGTCCGCGCCGGCAAGGTGCGCTACCTGGGCAACTCCAACTTCGCTGGCTGGCAGATCGCCGACGCCGACTGGACGGCGAAGACCCGGGGGCTGACCCGCTTCGTCAGCGCGCAGAACCACTACAGCCTGCTGAACCGGGACGCCGAGATCGAGGTGCTGCCCGCCTGCGAGCGCTTCGGGCTCGGCATGCTGCCGTTCTTCCCGCTGGCCAACGGCCTGCTCACCGGCAAGTACAAGCGCGGCGAGGCACCGCCTGCCGGCAGCCGGCTGGCCGGTGGCGGCCGGTACGCCCAACGGCTCGCCGCAGCCGACTGGGACACCATCGAGGGCATCGAGGCGTACGCCGCCGAGCGGGGGGTGTCCATGCTGCACGTGGCGATCGGTGGGCTGGCCGCCCAGCTGTCGGTGACCTCGGTGATCGCCGGCGCCACCACGCCCGACCAGGTCCGGGCCAACGCCGAGGCCGGCACCTGGCAGCCCACCGAAGCCGACCTCAAAGCCCTACGCAAGGTCCTAGACCGCTAACCCCACCCCGAGTCTGCGCCGATCTTGCACTATCGGTCGCTGTTTCAGGGCTTATGCCCGATAAGCGGCGACCAAAAGTGCAAGATCGCGGATTGAGAGGGGTGGGGTGGGGGGTGGGGTGGGGTCCCGCCCGGGGTGGTGGGCGGGACCCCGGGAGGGTTAGAGGCGGCGGCCGGGGGCCAGCCTCGTGGGATCGCTGTTGAGGCGGCCGGTGCCCTTGACGGACTCGCCGTCGTTGGCGCGTACGCCCGCCTTGCTGGCGTCGCCACCGAGCCGGACGATCATCGCGTCGGCGTCCCGGATCAGCACGTCCCGGATCTCCGCCTCGGCGACCAGCGACGCGTCACCCGCCAGGGTGCGGAACGCTCTGAGCTGGTTGATCGCCCGGTTGTCGTTTCCGGCCGCCTCCGCCGTACGGGCGTTGGAGAGCCGGTTCGACAACTGGTTGTACGCCTGGTTCTTCAGCCGCCCGGTTGCCTTGAACCGGTCCAGCAGGTTCTGCATGTCCCGGAACGAGGTGGTGACGAAGAACCGGACGTTGGCGGTGGTGGCGTTGCCGGCCTTGTCGGTTGCCGTCACCGTCAGCTCGTGCAGGCCCAGCGGCAACTCGTACATCGCCTGGAGCGTGCCGCTGGCGTACGGCCGGCCGTCCAGCGTGCCGACCACCCCGGCCAGGCCCGAGGTCGGGTCGACCGCCTGCCAGGACACCCGGACGTCCTGGCTGTCGCCGTAGAGCTGGCCGTCGGCGATGCCGGAGACCAGCAGGGTCGGCTTCGTGCCGTCGATCCGTACCACCGCCGACTTGAGCGTCTCGGCGTTGCCCGCCTTGTCGGTGGCCCGGTAGAGCAGCTCGTGGTCCCCGTCGCCGCTGATCTCGACCGGCTCGCGGTACGGCTGCCAGTCGCCGCCGTCCAGCGACCACTCGAGCAGCTTCACCCCGGAACCGGCATCGGTCGAGGTGAGCACCACCGGCACCGTGCCGTCGTGCCAGCCCTCGTCGTTCGCCGGAGCGAACGCCGCGGTGCTGACCGGCGCGGTGGCATCGATCTTGACGGTGACCCGCTTCGCCTCCTCGACGTTGCCGGCCTCGTCCACGGAACGGAACCGCAGCTCGTGCTCGCCGTCCCCGACCACCTGCACGGGTGCCGTGTAGGTGGTCCAGGCGGTGGCGTCGTCGAGCTGGTACTCGGTGCGGGCCACCCCGCTGCCGCCGTCTTCGTCGGTGGCGGTAAGCGTGACGGTGGTCGGGCCGGTGTGCCAACCCTCGACCGGCGTGCCGGACACCTCGGCCGTGGTGACCGGTGCCGAGTCGTCGTCCGGCCCGGTCTCGGTGGAGAACCGGAAGTAGTCGAAGGACGCCGTCTTCGACGCGGTCTGGTTGCCGCTCAGGGTGAACAGGCCCACCTTCGGGGTCGCCCCCACGGCCGCGTTTGTCAGCTCGGTCAACGCCGTCCAGGTCTCGCCGTCGGCCGAGTACGACCCGGTGAAGGTGTCACCGTTGCGGGCCAGCCGCAGGTACCACTCTGCCGAGGTCAGGTTCTCCGCACCAGGCTGCGGATCCTGAATCGTCCCGCCGATCTCGCTGCGGAGTTCGATCCGCCGCGTCACCGGCTGGCCGGCCTGGTTGTCCACCACGAAGTCGAACTTCAGGTAGTTGTCGTCGTCGGCGTACACGATCAGACCGGCCTGCTGGTACTGCTCGTCCAGCAGGCTGCCGTCGATCTTCGTCTCCATCGTCCAGTTGCCCTCGGGGGCGTTCTGGAGGATGAAGTTCGTCGGCCCGGTGTTGTTGGTGCCGTAGATGTCACCGTTGGGCACGTCGATACGCAGCGATCCGTCGCTTACCCGGTAGGCGGCCGGGTCCTCCCGGAGAATCGCGTCCCACCGGCACTTGTCCAGCGCGTTGCCGGTGAACTCGTCGGACGGCTCGACCGGCTCGGCCGGGGCGTCCGGCGTCACCTGGAACCAGTCGAAGGCGGCGTCGACCACCGGCGCGGTGGTGCCGCCGTTGAGCGCGAAGAGCCCGATCCGCGGGTTGGTGATCCCGGCGAGCTCTGCCGCCCGGCCGACCGCTGTGAAGTTCTGCCCGTCGGTCGAAAAGGCCGCGGTCAGGTTCGTCCCGTCGCTGATCAACCGCAGGTGAATGGTGTCACCGGCGGGTGCGGCCGTGCTGTCGGCTCCCTCGTTGCGCGGGGTGCCCGCGGTCTCCCGGATGAACTCCACCTTCCGGCTGCCGCCGTACAGGAGCCCGACCTTTGCGTAGTTGTCGTCGTCGCCGTAGATGATCAGGCCGGCCTGCTGGTAGTCGGCGGTGACCGGCACCGTCACCTTCGTGGTGGCCTGCCAGGCCCCGCTGGGTGCGGGCTGGAGCACCAGGTTGGCGGCGTCGTTGCGGGTGCCGTACAGGTCGCCCACGGCGGTGGGCAGGCGCAGTGTGCCGTCGGCGACCGAGTACGACTGGTTCTCCCGGATTACCGAGGTCCACCGGTCCCGGTCCAGCTCGGTGCCGGCGAAGTCGTCCGAGCGGGCGCCGAAGCAGGAGGTGTTCGGTGCGTCCACCTTCACCGTGACGGTGGCGTACGCCTTCGCGCCCCGGCTGTCGGTGACGGTAAGGGTGGCCGCGAAGGTGCCCGGGGTGGTGTACGTGTGGGAGGCGTTCAGGGTGTCCGCCGTACCGCCGTCACCGAAGTCCCAGGCGTACGTGAACGGGGTGTCGTCCTCGGCGTCGGTGGCGGTACCCGAGAAGGCCACGGTGACCGGCGCGATGCCGGTGGTCGGGGTGGCCGTCGCGGTCACCGTCGGTGGCGCGTTGTCGGTGACCCCCTTGCCGAGGAAGTCCATCCAGTTGACGTTGAACAGGCTTCCGGAGCCCCCACTCGGGGACTTCGCCACGAAGAAGAGCTTGCCCTGGGCGTCGGCGTCGGCCGGCACCTCGGCGGTGACATCGGTGTAGGTCTGCCAGGCTCCGGTGCCGGGCACGGTGACGGAGGTGACAAGCGGGCCGTCGACGGCGCCGGCGCGTACGTCGATCCGGCCGCCCGAGGTCCCCGAGGCGACCCGGAACCGGATGGCGTCGATGCCGGTCAGGCTGGCCGGCTCCACCGACCACCAGTCGCCGTCCTCGATGAAGCCGATGTTCTGTCCGCCGCCGGCGCTGTCGGAGCTGGTCTCCTTGACCACGCCGGGGTCGCCGCCGCCGGTGCTGCCGGCGGCCCGCCCGGTGGCGGTGTAGTACTCGGCCTGCTTCCGCTTGGGCTGGAGGATCTGCAGCGCCCGGCCGGTGAGCGGCTCGGCGCCGCCGACCCCGCCCTGATCGGTGTAGCTGGCCTCCAGGACGGTGAAGACGTTCGCCTCGGCACCGTGGCCGGCGGCGAGCTGCGTCTGGACCACGCCGGTGCAGCCGGTGTGCTGCTCCAGCGGGTGGGCGTGCTCGTCGTGACCGAGCAGGACCTGGAGCTGGACGTCGTCGCAGTCGACCTCGCCGTCCTCCGGGTCGGTCACCTTGATCGTGTACTTGACCTGGTCACCCCAGTCGAAGAAGCCACCGTCCGGCGGAAACTCGATGGTGACCGTCGGCGCGGTGTTGCCCACGGTGACGCGTACGTTCGCCACCGCGGTCCGCCCCTTCGGGTTGGTCACGGTGAGCTGGGCGTTGTAGTTGCCCGCCTCGGCGTACGTGTGGGTGGGGTTGGCCGCGTCGGAACTCTCGCCGTCACCGAACGTCCAGGCGTAGGTGAGCGTTCCGCCGTCCGGGTCGCGGGAGCCGGCGCTGGAGAAGTTGACGGTAAGCGGCGCCGACCCGGAGGTCGGCTCGGCGCTGGCCACCGCGATCGGCGCCCGGTCACCGGCGATGTAGTCGATCCGGTAGACCCCGGAGTTGTCGTTGTTGCCGCCGAAGCCGCTGCCCCACTCGATCAGGTACATCGCGCCGTCGGGGCCGAACTCGAAGTCCATCGGGCGGATGAAACTCATGCCCGCCAGCAGGCGGTTGATGTCCACCAGGGACTTGCCGTCCTGGCTGACCTGCATGGTGTACATCCGCGACTGGTTCCACTCGCCGAAGAGCGCCTTGCCGTCGTAGTAGGCCGGCCACTTCCGGTCGGAGTCGAGGTCGGCGTCGTACCGGTAGACCGGGCCGCCCATCGGCGCGCCGCCGCCACCGATCTCCGGGAAGCGCGGGTTGGTGGAGTAGCCGTAATCGACGGTGGCCGCGATGGCCGGCGGCAGGTCGGTCAGCCCGGTGTTGTTGGGCGAGTCGTTCACCGGGTTCTGGCAGTCGAACTTGGCACCGGACGGGCCGGAGGGGAACTGGTAGTCGTTGTACGCCAGGTTGTTGGCGTGGCAGTACGGCCAGCCGAAGTTGCCGGGCCGGTCGACGATGTTCCACTCCACCCGGCCATCGGGGCCCCGGTTCGGGTTGGCCGAGCCGGCGTCCGGCCCGTAGTCGCCCACGTAGAGCACGTCGGTTTCCAGGTCGATGCCGATCCGGAACGGGTTGCGGAAGCCCATCGCGTAGATCTCGGGACGGGTCTTCTCGGTGCCCGGCGGGAAGAGGTTGCCGGCCGGGATGGTGTACGTCCCGTCGTCCTCCGGGTGGATCCGGATCACCTTGCCGCGCAGGTCGTTGGTGTTGCCGGAGGTACGCTGCGCGTCGTAGTCGGCGCGCCCCGGCCGCTCGTCGATCGGGGTGTACGCGTCGGACGAGAACGGGTTGGTGTTGTCCCCGGTGGCCAGGTAGAGGTTGCCGGCCGAGTCGAAGGTCATCGTGCCGCCCGCGTGGCAGCAGGTGTTGCGCTGCGTGTCGACCTGGAGGACGACCTTCTCGCTGGCCGGGTCGATGCGGTCACCGGTCACCGTGAACCGGGACAGGTAGTTGCGCGGGTCGCCGCCGCTGGGGGCGTAGTAGAGGTAGACCCAGTTGTTTGTGGCGAAGTCCGGGTCGAGCCGGATGCCGATCAGGCCGTCCTCGTTGCCGGTGAAGACGCTGAGGCTGAGGGCGGTGACCGTGTTGCCGGTGTCCGGCTTGATGATCTGGACCCGGCCGTCGCGCTCGATGTAGAACACCCGGCCGTCGGGGGCCACGTCCAGCTCCATCGGGTTGCTGGTGTTGCTGTCCAGCGTCACCTTCTCGAAGCTCGCGTCGAGCGTGGCGCGGCAGTCGGCGGGGGCCACTCCGGCGGCGGTCCGGATGCCGCCGAGCAGGTGCTCGAGGAACTCCGGCTCGGCGTACGACTCGCGGGTGTGCCCGCCACCGGTGTACCAGGCCCGGCCGCCGTCGTAGTCCTGGCACCAGGCGATCGGGTGGTCGTGGCCCATCGCGCCGTTGCCGGGGGAGTAGCTGGTCTCGTCGAGCGTGGCCAGCACGTGCACCTTGCCGCGCGGGTTGGTCCGGTAGTTGTACCACTCGTCGTAGCGGGACCAGCGCTCCGGCAGGTGGGCGGTGGACTCGTGCGCCGGGTCCTCCACCTTGACGGTGGCCGTCTGGTTGGCCGGGTGGCTGGCGAAGTAGGCGCCCACCAGGCCGCCGTACCAGTCCCAGCTGTACTCGGTGTCGGAGGCGGCGTGCACACCGGCGTACCCGCCGCCGGCCTGGATGTAGCGCTCGAACGCCGCCTGCTGCTCGGCGTTGAGCACGTCGCCGGTGGTGGAGAGCCAGATCACCGCCTGGTAGCGGGCCAGGTTGGCGTCGGTGAAGGCCGCGCTGTCCTCGCTGGTGTCGACGGTGAACCCGTGCGCCGCGCCGAGCTGCTGGATGGCGGCGATGCCGGTCGGGATCGAGTCGTGCCGGAAGCCGGCGGTCTTGGAGAAGACGAGCACCGAGAACGGCTCGGCAGCCGCGGCCTCCGGTGCGGCTGCGGCCTCTGCTGCGGGGGTCTTCGCTGCGGGGGTTTTCGTCGTGGGGGGCGCGGCCTGCGCGACGGGGACGGCCTGGGTCGCGGGGGCGGCCTGCGCGGGCCCGCCGGCGAGCATCGTCACGGCGAGTCCGAGGCTGAGCAGAGTGGCGGTGATTGGTACGCGGGCACGGCGTGGTCGAGACATCCGGTCTCCTTTGTCCTAACTGGACAGGGGGTGTCGCGGGGGCGGCTCGCCGAAGACCGTCCCAGGTGGAGGCCGGGCCGGACGCCTTGCCAGGGCATCCGTTCCAGCATTATGTCGAATCGCTAAACAAATTAATTCCGCTGAATCGGTTCATGGCAAGGTTTCGATAGGTAACGTTTCGATAACTACGAGCGACATTCACCTAGAGTCCACCCAAATCGCCGCGCCTGCCCAGACGGTGCCGGCCTGCACCTCATGAAGAGGCGCAGGCCGGCATGGATGGATCGGCTGCGGTCGGCCAGCTACCCAGGCGTGAGCCGGAAGTAGTCGAACGCGACAGTCTTTGAGGCCGTCTGGTTGGTGCCGAGGGTGAACAGCCCCACCTTCGGGGTCGTACCGACCGCGGTGCTCGTCAACGTCCCCAGGGTCGTCCAACTCGTACCGTCCGCCGAGTACGCGGCGGTGAAGCTGCTGCCGCTGCGGGACAGGCGCAGGTGCCAGATCCCCTGGGTCAGTGCGGTGGCCTGCGGCTGCGTACTCTGCACCACCCCGCCGACCTCGCTGCGGAACTCGATCCGTCGCGAGACCGGCTGACCGGCCACGTTGTCCGTGACGTAGTCGAACTTGAGGTAGTTGTCGTCGTCGGCGTACACCAGCAGACCCGCCTGCTGGTACTGCTCATTGAGCAGACTGCCGTCCACCCGGGTCTGGATCGTCCAGTTCCCGGCCGGGCTGTTCTGCAGGATGAAGTTCGTCGGCCCGGTGTTGCCGGTGCCGTAGATGTCACCGTTGGGCACGTCGATGCGCAGCGAGCCGTCGCTCACCCGGTACCGGGTCGCATCCTCCCGCACGATGGCGTTCCACCGGCACCTCTCCAGGCTGGCGCCGGTGAACTCGTCCGACGGCGTGGTGCCGCCGGTCGAGGTCTCCGGGGTGATCCGGAACCAGTCGAACTCGGCGTTCACCACCGGCGCGGTGGTGCCGCCGTTGAGGGCGAAGAGACCGATCCGGGGATTGGTGATCCCGGCCAGGGCGGCGGACCGGCCGACCGGGGTGAAGGTCTGCCCGTCGGTCGAATAGGCCGCGGTCAGGTTCGTCCCGTCGCTGGTCAGTCGCAGATGGATGGTGTCACCGGTGGGAGCCGCGGTGGAGTCGGTGCTCTCGTTGCGCGGTGTCCCGGCGCTCTCCCTGATGAACTCCACCCGGCGGCTGCCGCCGTAGAGCAGGTCCAGCTTGGCGTAGTTGTCGTCGTTGCCGTAGAGGATCAGGCCGGCCTGCTGGTAGTCGGCCCGAACCGGCGCGGTGACCCGGGCGGTCGCCTGCCAGGCCCCGCTGGGTGCGGGCTGAAGCACCAGGTTCGTCGCGTCGTTGCGGGTGCCGTACAGGTCACCCACCCCGGTGGGCAGGCGCAGTGCACCACCGGTGACCGAGTACGACTGGCTCTCCCGTACCACGCTCGTCCACCGCTGACGATCCAGCGAGGTGCCGGTGAACTCGTCGGACCGTGTCAGCCCCGGCTCGCCCTGGCAGGGATTGCCGGCCCCGTCCACCCGGATCTGCACACGTGCCTGGCCCCGCGCACCCCGACTGTCGGTGACCGTCAGGGTGGCGGTGTAGTTGCCCGGCGTGGTGTACGTGTGGGTGGCGTTTAGCGTGTTCGCGGCCCCGCCGTCGCCGAAGTCCCAGGCGTACGTCAGCGGGGTGTCCCCGTCCGGGTCGGTCGCCGTACCGGAGAAGGTCACGGCCAGTGGCGCGGTCCCGCTGGTCGGGGTGGCCGTGGCGGTGACCGTCGGTGGGGCGTTGCCGCTCACCCCGGGCCCGACGAAGTCCATCCAGTTGACGTTGAACAGGGTTCCGGAGCCTCGGTTCGGGTCCCGGGCGACGAAGTACAGCGCGCCCTCGGCGGCGGCGCCGTTGGGTATCTGCGCGGTGACGTTCGTGTAGGTCTGCCACGCCCCGGTGCCGGCCACGGTGGCGGTGGTGATCAGTGGTCCGTCGGCGGCCCCGGCGCGGACCTCGATCCGGCCACCGGCGTTGGCCGAGGCGACCCGGAACTGCACCGAGGTGACGCCGGTCAGGCTGGCCGGATCGACCGACCACCAGTCGCCGTCCTCGATGAAACCGATGTTCTGCCCGCCGCCTGCGGTGTCACCGGTGGTCTCCCGCTGCACTCCCGCGGTGCCACCCCCGGTGGCGCCCGCCACCCGGCCGGTGGCCGAGAAGTACTCGGCCTCCTTGCGCTTGGGCTGAAGGATCTTCAGCGCCCGGCCGGTCTGCGGCTCGGCTCCGTCGGATCCGCCCCGGTCGGTGTAGGTCGCCTCCAGCACGGTGAACACGTTCGCGTCCGCCCCGTGGCCGTCGGCGAGTTGGGTCTGCACCGTGCCGGTGCAGCCGGTGTGCCGCTCCAGCGGGTGGGCGTGCTCGTCGTGACCGAGGAGCACCTGGAGTTCGACGTCGTCGCAGTCGATCGTCCCGTCCTCCGGGTCGGTGACCCTGATGGTGTAGGCGACCTGGTCGCCCCAGGCGAAGAACCCGCCGTCCGGCGGGAACTCGATGGTGACGGTCGGGGCCGTGTTGCCGACGGTGATCGGCACATTCGCCACCGCGCTCCGTCCCGCCGGGTTGGTCACCCGCAACTGTGCGGTGTAGCTGCCGGACCGGGTGTACGTGTGGGTGGGGTTGGCCTGGGTGGAGGTACCACCGTCACCGAACGTCCAGGCGTAGCTGAGGGCCCCGCCGTCGGGGTCGCGGGAGCCGGCGCTGGAGAAGGTGACGGCCAGCGGCGGCGCCCCCGACGTCGGCGTGGCCGCGGCGACCGCGATCGGGGCGCGGGCACCGGCGGTGTAGTCGATCCGGTAGACGCCGGAGTTGTCGTTGTTGCCGCCGAAGCCGCTGCCCCACTCGATCAGGTACAACGCACCGTCGGGGCCGAACTCGAAGTCCATCGGCCGGACGAAGGTCATCTGGTCGAGGATGCGGTTGATGTCGACGAGTGACTTGCCGTCCCGGCTGACCTGCATGGTGTACATCCGCGACTGGTTCCACTCGCCGAACATCGCCTTGCCGTCGAAGTACGCCGGCCACTGCCGCCGGGACGAGATGTTCGGGTCGTACCGGTAGACCGGGCCGGCCATGGGTGCCCCGCCGCCGCCGATCTCCGGGAAGCGGGCGTCGCCGCCGTAGCCGTAGTCGACGGTGGCCGCAATGGCCGCCGGCAGGTTGGTCAGGCCGGTGTTGTTTGGCGAGTTGTTCACCGGCGCGGCGCAGTTGAACTTCGCCCCGCTCGGGCCGGACGGGAACTGGTAGTCGTTGTACGCCTGGTTGTTGCCGTGGCAGTACGGCCAGCCGAAGTTGCCGGGCCGGTCGACGATGTTCCACTCCACCAGGCCCGCCGGGCCCCGGTTCGCGTTCGCGGTGGTGGCGTCCGGACCGTAGTCCGCGACGTAGAGCACGTTGGTGACCGGGTCGATGCCGATCCGGAACGGGTTGCGCAGGCCCATCGCGTAGATCTCCGGCCGGGTCCGGGCGGTTCCCGGGGCGAACAGGTTCCCCGCCGGAATCGTGTACGTCCCGTCGGCCTGGGGCCGGATCCGGAGCACCTTCCCGCGCAGGTCGTTTGTGTTGCCGGCGGTTCGCTGCGCGTCGTAGTCCGCCCGGCCGGAGCGCTCGTCCAGCGGGCTGTATCCGCTGGACTCGAAGGGATTGGTGTTGTCTCCCGTGGCCAGGTACAGGTTGCCGGCGGAGTCGAAGACCATCGACCCGCCCATGTGGCAGCAGGTGTTGCGCTGGGTGGGCACCTGTAGGACGACCCGTTCGCTCGACGGGTTGATCGTGTCACCGGTGACGGTGAACCGGGACAGGTGATTGCGGGACCCGCCCGCGCTCGGGGCGTAGTAGAGCCAGATCCATCCGTTGCTGGCGAAGTTCGGGTCGAGCCGGATGCCGAGGAGACCGTCCTCGTTGCCGGCGAAGACACTCAGCCGCAGCGCGGTGACGGTCTGGCCGGTGTCCGGCTTGATGATCTGCACCCGGCCGTCCCGCTCGATGTAGAAGACCCGACCGTCTTCGGCTATGTCCAGTTCCATCGGATTGCTGGTGTTGCTGTCCAGCGTCACCTTCTCGAAGCTGGCGGCCCGGCCGGCGCCGCAGTCGGCGTGCACCACCCCGGCTGCGGTCTGGATGCCACCGAGCAGGTGCTGGAGGAAGGCGGCGTCGGCGAAGGATTCCTGGGTGTGCCCGCCACCGGTGTACCAGGACCGGCCACCGTCGTAGTTCTGGCACCAGGCGATCGGATGGTCGTGCCCCATCGCACCGCTGCCCGGGTTGTAGGAGCGTTCGTCGAGGGAGGCCAGCACCTGCACCTGACGGGAGCGGGGGTTGGTGCGGAAGTTGTACCACTCGTCGTAGCGGGACCACCGGTCCGGCAGGTGCCGGGTCGACTCGTGGGAGCGGTCCTCGACCTTGACCGTGGCCGTCTGGTTGGCCGGGTGGCTGTTGAAGTAGGCACCGACGAGTTGGCCGTACCAGGCCCAGTCGTACTCGGTGTCGGAGGCGGCGTGCACACCGACGTACCCGCCACCGGCACGTACATAGCGCTCAAAGGCCGTCTGTTGGCTGGCGTTGAGCACGTCACCGGTGGTCGACAACCAGATGACCGCCTTGAACCTGGCCAGGTTGGTGTCGGTGAAGGCGGCACCGTCCTCGGTGGTGACGACGGTGAACCCGTTCGCCGCACCGAGTTGCTGGATCGCGCGGATGCCGGCGGGGATCGAGTCGTGCCGGAACCCGGCGGTCTTGGAGAAGACCAGGACGGAGTACGGCTCCGCGTCCGCCGCGGCGACCGGGGCGGTACGGCTGGCGGCCTGGGCAGGACTGGCGGCCTGGACGGGGCTGGCGGCCTGGGCGAGGCTGACGGCCTCGGCGGTACGGCTGGCGGCCTGGGCGAGGCTGACGGCCTGGGCGGTACGGCTGGCGGCCTGGGCCGGTGTGGCGGTGAGGACGAGTACGAGGGCGAGTAGCGCCACGGTCACTGGGGCGAGCGTTGCTCGCCCACGACGGGGTCGGGGCACGGGGTTCTCCTCTGTCGAGGGCAGCAGGTCGGAGTGGGCGGCGGTGGTCACTCCGCGTCGGTCCGAGCGCTCATACCTGACGGGCGAGGTCTTGGTGGCGAGAAGCCGATCCGATCATTTAATTTGCGTACGTCGATTAGTTTCGGGCAAGACGCACCCTTGTAACGTTTGGGTAACGAGCTGCTTTATAAATTGGTGTAAGTCGTTGCATGTCGGTGTCTTTTTTCGGTCGCCAAGCCATGAAAAGCCGGGATGCATCGGCTGGACCCGGTCCCTCCGACCCTGCCGGACGGGGGTTGGCGCGGCCGGCGAAACGACGTACGGTGTCACCCAACGAACCCACGGGAGCCCGGTGCACCGGGCTGAGAGGGGGGCTGTGAGCCCCCGACCGTCGAACCTGATCCGGGTAATGCCGGCGCAGGGAGGAGTGTTGCCGTGCCGTCCCTGGGACGACTGCATCTGATCACCGACACCCGACCCGGGCGGGATCCGCTGACCGTGCTGCGGGCCGTGCTTCCGGTGGCCCACACCGAGCTTGTCGTCCAGGTCCGGGTCGAGGACACCGCGACCGACCGGCAGGCGTACGACCTGGCCCGGCAGGTGGTCGGGCTCTGCACGCCGTACGGGGTGACCTGCCTGGTCAACGACCGTCTGCACGTGGCGCTGGCGGCGGGCGCGGCGGGCGGCCACGTCGGCGCCGACGACCTGCCGGTGGCGGCGGCGCGACTGGTGCTCGGCCCGACCGCCGTGCTCGGCGCGACCGCGCGGGAACCGGGATCGGCCGTCGCGGCGGTCGACGCCGGAGCGAGCTACCTGGGCGTGGGGCCCTGTCACGCCACCACCACAAAGGACGGGTTGCCGCCGGCGATCGGCGTGGCCGGTGTCCGGGCGGTGGCCGAGGCGGTGAACGTGCCGGTGGTCGCGATCGGCGGCGTGACGGCGCAGGACGTGCCGGCGCTGCGAGCCGCCGGGGCGTACGGGGTGGCGGTGGTCGGGGCGCTCTCCGGTGCCGCCGATCCGGCCCGCGCCGCCGCCGAGTTGCTCCGGGGGCTCTCGTGTTAACAAGGGGCCCTTCCTCTACCGCAGGCGTTAACAAGGGGCCCTTCCTTGCACCTGATGTGGTGGTGGTGGGGGCGGGGCCGGTGGGGCTGGCGATCGCGTGGCGGTGTGCACAGCGAGGGCTGCGCGTCGTCGTGCGCGATCCCGCCCCCGGGTCGGGCGCGTCGCACGTCGCGGCCGGGATGCTGGCGCCGGTGGCCGAGGCGTACTTCGGTGAGCGGGAGTTGACCGGGCTGCTCACCGAGTCCGCCGCGCGCTGGCCGGGCTTCGCCGCCGAGCTGACCGAGGCGACCGGCACCGACCTCGGGTACCGGACCGAGGGCACCCTGATGGTCGGTCTCACCGCCGACGACCTGGCCGAGGCGCGCCGACTCTGGGCGTACCAGCAGGGGTTGGGGTTGCCGGTGACGCCGCTGCGCCCCTCCCAGCTGCGGGAGCGCGAACCGGCGCTGGCGCCCAGGGTGCGTGGCGGTGCGCTCGCCGCCACCGACCACCAGGTGGACCCGCGCCGGCTGGTGCCGGCGCTGCGGCTCGCCGCCGAGCGGGCCGGTGCGGTGCTGGTGCCCGAGCCGGTCCGGAATCTGGCCCACGTGGCGGCCGGGGTGACCGTGGTCGCGGCCGGCTGCGGCGCCGCCGCCCTCACCGGGCTGCCGGTCCGTCCGGTGAAGGGCCAGGTGTTGCGGCTGCGGGCACCGGATGGCGGTCCGCCGGGCTTCCGGCACGTCATCCGGGGGTACGCCGACGGCGAGCACGTCTATCTCGTGCCGCGCGACAGCGGCGAGGTGGTGGTCGGTGCCACCGTCGAGGAACGCTCCGATGTGGACGTCTCGGCCGGCGCGGTGCTGCGGCTGCTGCGCGCCGCCGTCGACCTGCTGCCGGAGCTGGCCGAGTACGACCTGGTGGAGACGATCGCCGGGCTGCGACCGGGTACGCCGGACAACGCCCCGATCCTGGGGCCGCTGCCCGACCGCCCGGACGTGCTGGCGGCCACCGGCCACCACCGGCACGGGATCGTGCTCACCCCGGTCACCGCAGACCTGATCACCGGCCTGGTCACCGGGGACGCCCGTGCCGAACCACTGCTCGAACCCTTCCGGCCGGACCGGTTCCACCCCGTGGTGGATGACGTCGACGGGCGGGGCACGACCGCTGTCCCGGCCGGGTCCGGGCGGCCGAGTTCAGCCAGGTCCGGGCGGTCGAGGTCGTCAGCCGGATCCGGGCGGTCGAGTTCGGCCGGGTCCGGGCAGCCGAGGTCGTCGGTCGGGTCCGGGCGGTCGAGGTCGGTCGGGTCCGCGCAGTCGAGGGAGGACGACAGATGGAACTGACGGTGAACGGTGCCGGGCAGAGCGTGCCGGACGGGGTCACGGTCGCCGAACTGGTCAAGCGGATCACCCCGCAACAGCGCGGCGTGGCGGTGGCGGTGAACGGCGAGGTGGTGCCGCGTACCGGCTGGCCGGGGACGGTGCTGCGCGGCGGCGACCGGGTCGAGGTTCTCAGCGCCGCGCAGGGCGGGTGAGCAGGGTGGACGCCGAGACAATGGACTTCCGGGCGGACGCCGGGGCGGACTTTGAGCTGGGCGGGGTGCGGTTCGGCTCCCGGCTGATCCTCGGTACCGGCGGGGCGGCCAACCTGCACGTGCTGGAGCAGGCGATCCGGGCCTCCGGCACCGAGCTGGTCACCCTGGCGCTACGTCGGGTGGACACCGTTCCGGGTGGCTCGGGCGGCCTGCTGGACCTGCTCGACCGGTGCGGCGTACGGCTGCTGCCGAACACGGCCGGGTGTTACACGGCGGGCGAGGCGGTGAAGGTGGCCCACCTGGCCCGGGACGCGTTCGACACCGACTGGGTCAAGCTGGAGGTGATCGGCGACGAGCGGACCCTCCTGCCCGACGGGGTGGAGCTGCTGCGCGCCGCCGAGGAACTGGTCGCCGACGGGTTCACCGTGCTGCCGTACACCTCGGACGATCCGATCCTGGCCCGCCGGCTCGCCGATGTCGGCTGCGTGGCGGTGATGCCGGCCGGATCGCCGATCGGATCGGGGCTCGGGGTCGCCAATCCGCACCACATCCGGCTGATCCGGCAGAGCGTCGACGTGCCGGTGATCCTGGACGCCGGGATCGGCACCGCCTCCGACGCGGCCCTGGCCATGGAGCTGGGCTGCGACGCCGTGCTGCTGGCCAGCGCGGTCACCCGCGCCGCAGATCCGGTGGCGATGGCCACCGCGATGCGGCACGCCGTCGCCGCGGGCCGCCTCGCCTCGGTCGCCGGCCGCATCCCGCGCCGCTTCCACGCCCTCGCCTCCACCCCCGACGAAGGCCGTCCCGAGCTGTGACCGCCGATCTTGTGAATCCTGGTACGGGAGCGCCCCTCGGGGGGTCGGTTCGTACCGAGATCCCCCGGATTTCGGGTCTGGTGCTGCTTACCGATCGGCGTGCGGTGGGGCAGGGTGCGCTGATCGACGTGGTGGCGGGGGCGGTGGCGGGGGGAGTGCGCTGGGTGGTGCTGCGGGAACTGGACCTGCCGCGCGCCGAGCGGCTCGCCCTCGCCACCGAGCTGCGGCCGATCGTGGCCGCGGCCGGTGGCGTCCTCGCCATCGCCGGGCCTGACCCGCTGCTCGACACCGACACCGACGCCGACGCCGACACCGACACCGGTTCGCGTCCGCCGGTGGTGCTGCACCTGTCGGCGGCAGGTCCCTACCCACCGCCCGCCGTCGACCTGGTCGGCCGCTCCTGCCACGACGAGGCCGAGCTGCGCCGGCTCAGCACCGAGGACTACGTGACCCTCTCGCCGGTGTACCCCACCCGGACCAAACCCGGCTACGGCCCGCCCCTGCTCCCCGGCGGGCTGGCCGACCTCGTCCGGCTGAGCCCGGTGCCGGCCCTCGCCCTCGGCGGCATCGAGACCCCGGCCCAGGTACGCGCCTGTGTCGAGGCGGGCGCGGCCGGAGTCGCCGTCCTCGGCGCCATCATGCGAGCCGCCGACCCGGAACAGGCCGCCGCCACCCTGACCACCGCCTTCCACCAGGCGATCGCAACCACCGAAGGAGAGCCGTGACCCCCACCACCGTGCTCACCGTGGCCGGTTCGGACTCCGGCGCTGGTGCCGGCATCCAGGCCGACCTGAAGGTCTTCGCCGCGCTGGGCGCGTACGGCACGAGCGTGCTCACCGCGATCACCGCCCAGAACACCCGAGGTGTGGACGCCGTCCTGCCGCTGCCCCCGCAGACGGTCACCGACCAACTCGACAGCGTGCTGTCGGACTTCGCGGTGCGGGCGGTCAAGACCGGAATGCTCGGCACCCCGGCGGTGGCGGGCGCGATCGCCGACGCGGCGGCGGCCGGCCGGCTGCCGGAGCTGGTCGTCGATCCGGTGCTGGTCGCCACCAGCGGGCACCGGCTCGGCGTGGTGGAGGCGGTGGAGCGGCTGCTGCCGTACGCCCGGCTGGCGACCCCGAACATCGCGGAGGCCGCCGCCCTCACCGGAGCACCGGTGACAAGCGTCGAGGAGATGGCGGTGGCGGCGCGGGCGCTTGTGGCCGGTGGGCCGGAATGGGTGGTCGTGACCGGCGGTGATGTGACCGCCGGGGACGAGGCGGTGGACGTGCTGCACGGTCCGGACGGGACGACCGTGTTGCGTGGCCCGAGGGTGCCGACCCGGCACACCCACGGGACGGGGTGTTCGTTCTCGGCGGCCGTCACCGTACGGCTGGCGCTGGGGGATCCGGTGCCGGCGGCGGTCGCGGCGGCCAAGCAGTACGTCACCCGTGCGCTGACCGGCGCGCGGGACTGGGAGTTGGGTGCGGGACGCGGCCCGCTGGACCACTTCGGCTGGTCCGCCTGATCAGGGAGGTTGTCATGCAGGCACGTCGCAAGGTGTACGTCGAGGGATCGCGGCCGGACCTCCGGGTGCCGTTCGCGGAGGTGGAGCTGACCGGCGACAATCCGCCGCTGCGGCTCTACGACACCTCCGGGCCGGGCTCCGAGCCGGAGGTTGGCCTGCCTCCGTTGCGGGGGCCGTGGATCGCAGAGCGGGGCGATGTGGCGCCGGTGCGCGGTGCCGGCACCCCGTTGGGCGGGGCGGAGGGGAAACGGCCGACGCAGCTCGCGTACGCCCGGGCCGGGATCGTCACGCCCGAGATGGAGTTCGTGGCGCTCCGGGAGGGCACGGCGCCGGAGTTCGTCCGGGACGAGATCGCGGCCGGGCGGGCGGTTCTGCCGCTCAACATCAATCATCCGGAGTGTGAGCCGGCGATCATCGGCAAGGCATTCCTGGTCAAGGTCAACGCCAACATCGGCACCTCGGCGGTGAGTTCCTCGGTGGCGGAGGAGGTGGAGAAGCTGACCTGGGCCACCCGCTGGGGAGCGGACACGGTGATGGACCTCTCCACCGGCAAGCGGATCCACGAGACCCGCGAGGCGATCGTCCGCAACTCGCCGGTGCCGATCGGCACGGTGCCGATCTACCAGGCACTGGAGAAGGTCGGCGGTGACCCGGTCAAGCTGAGCTGGGAGGTGTTCCGGGACACCGTGATCGAGCAGGCCGAGCAGGGCGTGGACTACATGACCGTGCACGCCGGGGTACTGCTGCCGTACGTGCCGCTGGCGGTGGACCGAGTGACCGGCATCGTGTCACGGGGCGGCTCGATCATGGCCGCCTGGTGCCTGGCGCACCACGAGGAGAACTTCCTCTACACCAACTTCCGGGAACTCTGCGAGATCCTGGCCCGCTACGACGTGACCTTCTCGCTCGGCGACGGGCTGCGGCCCGGCTCGATCGCGGACGCCAACGACGAGGCTCAGTTCGCCGAGCTGCGCACCCTGGGCGAGCTGACCAAGGTGGCCTGGGAGTACGACGTCCAGGTGATGATCGAGGGCCCCGGACATGTGCCGATGCACAAGATCAAGGAGAACGTGGATCTCCAGCAGGAGTGGTGCCACGAGGCCCCGTTCTACACGCTCGGCCCGCTGACCACCGACATCGCACCCGCGTACGACCACATCACCTCCGCCATCGGCGCGGCGATGATCGGCATGTTCGGCACCGCGATGCTCTGCTACGTCACCCCGAAGGAGCACCTGGGGCTACCGGACCGGGACGACGTCAAGGCCGGCGTGATCGCGTACAAGATCGCGGCGCACGCGGCCGACCTGGCCAAGGGCCACCCCGGTGCCCAGGCGTGGGACGACGCGCTCTCCAAGGCGCGGTTCGAGTTCCGCTGGGAGGACCAGTTCAACCTCTCGCTGGACCCGGAGACCGCACGGTCGTACCACGACGCGACGCTGCCCGCCGAGCCGGCGAAGACGGCCCACTTCTGCTCGATGTGTGGGCCGAAGTTCTGCTCCATGAAGATCACCCAGGACCTCAAGGAGTACGCGGCCCGCGGCATGAAGGACAAGTCGGACGAGTTCGTCGCCTCCGGCTCCCGCGTCTACCTCCCCCTGGCCTGACCCCCACCGCCCACCCCACCCCCACCGCCCGCCCCGCCCGCCCCGCCCCGCCCCACCGCCCGTCGATCTTGCACTTTGTGTCGGGGTGAATGCCTCATTCAGGGCATATTGGCGACCGTAAGTGCAAGATCGGCGGGCGGGAGCGGGCGGGGGCGTGGGCGGGGGCGGGGGCGGGGGTGGAGGGGTGGGTGGGGTGGGTGGGGTGGTCAGTCGCGGTGGTGGCGGCCGGTGGAACGTAGGGAGCGACGCGGCTTCTTCGGGGCGGGCTCGTCGTCGGCGATGGGGCGGCTCAGCTCGCTGACCCAGTGCACGTACTCCTCGTCCTGCGCCGCCAGCGGCTCCTCGCGTTCGGTCCCGGTGCCGGCGTCGGCAGAGCGTGACCTGCCCCGCCGGAACAGACCGCGCCGGCCACCCTTGTCGCGGTCGCCGGTCTCCGGCTGCACCTCTTCGGCACGGGTGACCGGCGGCCTGGTGAACGCGGCTGACACCTCCCGGATGGCAGCCTCCGGATCGGCGGAGATGCGCGGCGTGGGAGCGGTGAAGGCGGTCGGTTGCTCGGCGGCTGGTGGTGTCGCCTCCTGGGCGGTGGGCGGTTGCTGGACCGCCGACGGTGTCTCTGCCTGGGCGGGGGGCCGCTGGTCGGTGGCCGGTGGTGTCTTCGCCTGGGCGGTGGGCGGTTGCTGGACCGCCGACGGTATCTCTGCCTGGGCGGTGGGCGGTTGCTCGGTGGCGGGTGGTGTCTTCGCCTGGGCGGTGGGCGGTTGCTCGGCGTCGGCCGAGGGGGTCTCCTCCTCGGCCGAGGACGGTGGACCGGGGTGCTGGGTGGGGGCGAGCCGCCACGGGGTCGCCCGCCGCAGATCGGGCGTCGGGAACCGGCGCCGGGATCGTGGGGCCGCCTGGGCCGGCGTACCCTCGTCCGTTCCGTCGCCGGCCGGGCTCTCCTGCCTGGCCGGGGCCTGCGCGGTCGCCGGGATGTCGCTGCCGTCGCCCACCCAGAGGTCGTCCGAGGTGCCGACGGGCGGGGCGGTCGAAGGTTTCGGCAACCCTGCTGCCGCTGTCGTCGCGGGCCGGGGCGCCGCCCGATCGTCCGGCCAGTGCCAGTGCGGCGGTGATCCGCCGGCCTCCGCCCGCGGCGGTGATCCGCCGGCCTCCGCCCGCGGCGGTGATCCGCCGGCCTCCGCCCGCGGCGGTGATCCGCCGGCCTCCGCCCGCGGCGGTGACCCGGCCGCCTCCGCCTGCGGCGAGTCCGCTGCGGTGGGCGTACCGCTGTCGGGGGCCGGTTCCGGGGCGGTGGGCGTAGTGCTCCTGGGGGCCGGTTCCGGGGTGGCGCTGAGGACGATGGCTGACCTGACGGTGGGCTCCGTACCGGTTCGGGGTTCGGTCGCGGCGGGCAGCGCCGGTGCCGCAGGCAGCGGTGCGAGGATGGCGGTCGGCTCGATGGCTCCCGTCGTCTGGCGGCGGGGTGACCAGGGCAGCAACGCGGTGGCGGCCGAGCCGAGCGCACCGGCGGCGATGGCGATCAGCGCGCCGTAGTACGGCGAGAGTTGGTAGCGGTCACCCGCACCACCCGGCCCGGCGGCCAGGTAGGCGAAGGCCAGCAGCACCGGCCCAGCCGCGCCGCTCGGCCCGCTGATCAGCGGGGGATGGCCGTACCGGCGGGCCAGCGCTCCGGTCGCCGCGCCGGCCACCAGGGTCAGCATGGGCAGGATCAGCAGGGCCAACCGCTGCGTGGTGTCGGCATCGAGCCACGCCGGTTCCAGCACGCCGAGGCGTACCGGGATCAGCGGCCCGCGCTCGCCCAGCGACGGGATGACCGAGAGCAGTGCCAGCAGCCACATCACCCCGGCGACGGCGGCCATGTTCCAGGCGAACGGCGGCCGGATCAGCACGGTCAGCGCGGCACCGGCACCGACCACCGCGCCGAGCCCGGCGCAGATCGCCACTGCCCAGACCGGGTCGACCGAGACGCCCTCGGCGCTGCGGGCCGGTTGCATGCACAACGGCGCTACGACCAGGGCGCCCAGGGCGGCGCTGAGGGCGACGGCCGCCTGACGGCCGGTGCCGGTGAGCTGCTCGTCGCGTCGGGCCAGCCGCTCGGCGAGCAGGGCACCGATGACGGCGGCGTTCGTCGCGAACCAGCCGGCCCAGACGAGCTGCGCCGGCCACTGGTTGGCGGTGGCACCGGTGAAGGTGCCGGTGAACCTGATGATGCCGAAGCCGAAGGCGAGGCCGAGCTGACCGGCCCCGGCCAGCAGGCTGACGCCGAACGCCGTGAGCATCAGCCAGCTCAAGGTCCGATGGGCCATGTCCGGCACGTTACGGTCCGTCGCCACCGTTCGCCACCGGCACGCCGGAGAAGGATGTAATGCCTGCTCGTGGCGGGTGCGCAGCGACGGTGTCCGCTCTTATTTCAGCTCGATCAACCGGGCCAGGTATGTCGTGTCGCCGACGTTGGTGAGCATGTGCACCGCCCCTGGATCGCGGTAGACCACCCCGCCGGTCGGCTCGTCCGCATCGATCTTGATGCCGTCGACGGTCTGGATCACGTTCTTCGCGCCCTGTACGGCCACCACGAGGTACGGGTGGTCGTGCCGGTGCAGCGGCTGACCTTCACCCGGCTCCAGCCGGATGTGCCAGACCCGGACCCGGTCGTTCTCGAAGACGATCTCCTGGCCCACTGGGCCGAGGACGAGGCCGGTTCCGGGCGAGTCGGGGTCGAGCGGCGACTGGGTCATCGTGATCCGTTCAGTTGGGGAAGCACCTCGGCGGCGATGAGCTCCAGGTGATCCAGGTCGGCGAGGTCGGTCAGGCGCAGGTGGACCCGTTCGGTGCCGAGCTTGGCGAACTCGCCGATCCGGTCGACCAGCTGTGCCGGCGAGCCGACCACCGGGTTCTCGGGCGGCAGGGCGCTCTTGGTGTGCAGCGGTGCGGCCCGCCGCCGGGCCTCAGCGTCGGTCCGCCCGATGGCCACCACGATGCCGGCGGAGAGGAGCAGCGGGGCGCGTCCACTGTCGGCGCGGCCGACCCGGTCGGCCGCCTCCCGTACCCGCTCGTACGCCTCGCCGGTCTGCTCGACGCTGGTGAAGGGCATGTTGAACTCGTCGGCGTACCGGGCGGCCAGCTCCGGGGTGCGCCGGGCGCCCCGGCCGCCGATGATCACCGGTGGCCCGGGGGTCTGCACCGGCTTGGGCAGGGCCGGCGCGTCGACCAGTTGGTAGTGCTCACCGGGGTAGCTGAAGGTCTCGCCCGACGGGGTGCGCCACAGGCCGGTGATCACGTCGAGCTGCTCGGCGAGGCGGTCGAAGCGTTCCCTGGTGCCCGGGAACGGGATGCCGTACGAGAGATGCTCACGGGCGTACCAGCCGGCCCCGATGCCCAGTTCGACCCGGCCGCCGCTCATCTGGTCCACCTGCGCCACCATCACCGCCAGCGGGCCGGGCAGCCGGAAGGTCGCCGAGGTGACCAGGGTGCCCAGTCGGATCCGGCTGGTCTCCCGCGCGAGTGCGGCGAGCGTGAGCCAGGCGTCGGTCGGTCCCGGCAACCCCGGCTCGTCGCCCATCGTCTGGTAGTGGTCGGCCCGGAAGAACCCGTCGTACCCGCCCTGCTCGGCGAGTCGGGCGAACCGGAGTTGGTCGTCGTAGCTGGCGCCGCGATGTGGCTCTGTGAATACGGCCACCCGCATCGTCATCGGCCCTCGACGCCGGCGCTCGCCGGCTGGTCGCGTTCCATCAGCAGTTCGTGCAGGTCGGCGCTGATCCGGGCGACATCGGCCAGGTGGGCGTTGCGGCCGAGGGTCCGGGGTCGGGGCACGGTCACCTCGACGATCTTGCGGAGCCGGCCGGGGCGCGGGCTGAGCACCACCACCCGGTCGGCGAGCAGCACCGCCTCGTCGATGGAGTGGGTGACGAAGACGATCGTCGCCCCGTTGCGCATGTGCACCCGTTGCAGCTCACCGGCGAGTTCTTCCCGGGTGAGCGCGTCCAGCGCGGAGAAGGGCTCGTCCATCAACATCACCCGGGGGTCGCCGATCAGCGACCGGCACAGCGACACCCGCTGCTGCATGCCACCGGAGAGCTCGTGCGGCAGTCGCTTCTCGAAGCCGGCCAGCCCGGCGACCTCCAGCAGTTCCCGGGCCCGGTCCCGGTGGTCCGCGCGCTTCCAGCCGAAGATCTCGACCGGCAGCAGGACGTTGTCCAGGACCGTGCGCCACGGCAGCAGGGCCGGTCGCTGGAACAGCATGGCGATGTCCGGGCGCGGCCCGGTGACCGGTGTGCCGCCCACGGCGACCTCACCCGAGGTGACCGGGAGCAGGCCGGCGATCAGCCGCAGCAGGGTGGACTTGCCGCAACCGGAGCGGCCGAGTACGGCGACGAACTCGCCCTCGGTCACGTCGAGGTCGATGCCGCGCAGCGCTTCGACCCGGCCGGCGCGGCCGTCGAAGGTGCGCGACACCTCGGACAGACGGATCATCTCCGGCGGGCCTCCACTGAGTGGACAGTCAGGAATCCGTCCCAGGCTAGCCGCCCCGTCCCGTATCGCACCGTGCGGGGTGGACATCACTTTGTATCCGTTCCGCAACCGGGTACGCCTGGCGTCGCAAAGGTGGGGTTCTCGTACGCTGTGCCCGCGAAGAGTCCCCCTCGTACGCGGTGTCGGCTTCCATCCCCGGCTGCCGGTGCCGCCCGACAACCCCCCTTCCGGCGGTACGACGCCCCGGTTGGAAAGGACAAGGTGTACTGATGAAAAGGCTGACCCGTACGGTCGCCGCGGCCACCATGGCCACCGCGCTCGCCCTGGTCTCCGCCGCGTGCGGATCCGATGACGCCGACGACAAGGGCGGTGTGGGTTCGTCCCTGGAGCAGGTGACCTACCTGACCTCCTTCGGCAACTTCGGGCGTGACGCCTACGCCTGGGTGGCCAAGGAGAAGGGGTACTTCAAGGACGCCGGCTTCGAGGTGGACATCAAACCCGGGCAGGGCACCGGTGGCGTGATCCAGACGATCGTCGGCGGCCAGGCCCAGTTCGGCCCGATCGACCTGACCGGTGGTCTGCTCCAGCTCGGTAACGGTGACGCCAAGGACTTCGTCGCGGTGGCCGCTATCCAGCAGCGCACCATGGCCGCCATCGCCACCGTCGAGGGCACCGGCATCAACACCCCGAAGGACCTGGAGGGCAAGACGCTCGCCGACACCCCCGGGTCGGTGGTCCGCAACCTCTTCCCGACGTACGCGCGGATGGCGGGCATCGACTACGCCAAGGTGAAGTGGGTCAACGGCGAGGCGCAGACGCTGATGGGCACGCTCGCCTCCGGCTCGGTGGACGGCATCGGCCAGTTCGTCGTCGGTCAGCCGACCATCGAGGCGGTGACCAAGAAGAAGGCCATCCTGCTGCCGTACAGCAACGTGATGCAGGACCTCTACGGCAACGTGCTGATCACCTCCAAGCAGTACGCCAGCGAGAAGCCGGAGCAGGTCAAGCGGTTCACCGAGGCGCTGCTCAAGGGCCTGGAGTACGCCCTGGCGAACCCGCAGGAGACCGCCGAGATCCTGGCCAAGAACGCCGAGGCGGTGAACCCGGCCGCGGCCGCCGCCGAGCTTCAGCTGATGGCCGGGTACGTCCGCTCCAGCAACTCCGGCACCGAGCTGGGCACGCTGGACAGCGGCCGGGTCGCCAAGAGCATCGCGATCCTGCGCGGTGCCGGCGCGCTGAAGTCGGACCTCACCCCCGACCAGATCATCGACTTCAATCTCGCGCCGAAGGCCTGAGGTCGAGAGTTCGTACCCAGGGCCGAGGTCGACGGTCGACACGGGGTGCGCCGCACCGGGCAGCCGGTGGGGCGTACCCCCTTCCCGTCCCCGACCTCCTGAACCGCCAGAGCCCCACCTGAACCGCCCCCCGACCACCCCCGCCACCACCCGAATCTGCCAGAGCCACCCGAATCGCAGGAGGATCCCGATGACCGACGTCCGCCCACGGCAGCCGGAGGCGGCGCTGGCACCCGCGCCGTCCCAGGCGGCACCGCGCGGCCGGCGGTGGCGCCCCGGCGACCTGCGATCCGTCGCCAGCGCGGCGCTGTTGCCGGCCGCCGGTCTGCTGATCGCCCTCGCGCTCTGGTGGCTGGTCGCCCGGTTGGAGCTGATCCACCCCGCGGCCCTGCCGCCTCCCGCCGACGTGCTGGCCGCCTTCGCCGAACGGCCGGAGCGGCTGCTGGCGCACACCCGCGACACCACAATCGAGATCCTGGTCGGCTTCGTGCTCTCCGCGGTGGCCGGCGTGCTGCTCGGCCTGGCGCTGGCCGCCTCCCGGACGGTCGAGCGGATGTTCACCCCGTTGCTGGTCGCCATCAATGCGGTGCCGAAGATCACCCTCGGGCCGCTGCTGGTGGTGGCCCTCGGCTGGGGCCAGAAACCCATTCTGACAATGGTTTTCCTGCTGTGCTTCTTCCCGATCGTGCTCTCCACCGCGACCGGGTTGACCACCACTCCGGCGGAGCTGGCCGAGCTGGTCCGCTCCTACAACGCCTCCCGCTGGCAGGCCTTCCGCAAGGTGCGCTTCCCGGCCGCGCTGCCGCAGATCTTCGTCGGCCTCAAGGTCGCCATGCCGCTGGCCGCGATCGGCGCGGTGATCGGTGAGTTCCAGGCCGGTGAGGGTGGCCTCGGCTACGTCATCCAGCAGTACGCGGGCATCGGCGACACCGCCACCGCCTGGGCGGCGATCATGCTGGTCGCCCTGGTCAGCATCCTGCTCTACAGCACGCTGGTGCTCATCGAGCGGCGCAGCCTGCCCTGGCTGCGGGAAACCACCTCCAGCCGCTGATCGACCGTCGGGAAATCCCGCAGGGGTTTCCCGACGGCCGCAGGCTCAGCTGGCCAGTCGCCACCGGCCGTTGCGGGCCACCAGCGTGGTCAGCGCCTGGGGCATCAGCCCGGAGTGGTTGTCCGGCGTCATCCGGATCGGCCCGGAGAGTCCGTCCAGTTGGGAGGTCTCCAGCACGTTCCGGATGCCCTCCCGGTTGACCTTGCCGGCCGGCCCGCCGGCCCGCAGTTCGGCGTCGGCGATGAGCTGGATGGCGTCCGCGGCGAAGGACGACGAACCGTGGTAGCCGCCGAAGCGGGCGGTGTAGTCCTGGAACCACTGCCGACGGGCGGCCTTTGCGGGCGTGGTGGCGATGACGTCGTCGATCACCATCGTCTGGGTGAAGACCAGGGTCGCCCGCTCGGCGGCCCGGGCCGAGGCACCGAGGAAGAGGTCCCCCGCAGCCAGGGCGTCCAGGTAGAGGCCGCCGTCGAAGCCGCTCTGGCGGGCCGAGGTGGCGGCCAGCATGGCCTGCTCCGGCGGGGTCCAGAGGACCAGCGCCTCCGGGCCGGCCGAGGTCAGCTGGCTGGTCTGCCGGTCCACCTCGGTGTCCGTGCCGCGGACCGTCGCCTCGGCCAGCACCTCGATGCCGGCCTTGTCGAGCTCGCGGCGCAACGCCTCGGCACCCTCCTGCCCGTACGGGTCGTCGCTGCGCAGCAGCGCGACCGTGTCGATGCTGCGTCGGCCCAGCTCGACGGTGAGCGCCCCGGCGTTGTCGGCCGGGTTGGGCGCGAGCTTGAACACGTAGCGGCGCTCCGCCACCGGGTTGGCCACCGCGTCGGCGGCGGCGAGCGCGATGGTGGGGATCTGCTTCTCGTTGACGGTGCGGACCGCGCCGACCGCGCACTCGTGGCAACCGCCCATGATGATGGCGCTGACCCGTGGGTCGTTGCTGAACTCGACGACGTTGCGCAGCGACTCGCTGGCGTCGGAACGGTTGTCCTTCACCAGGAGTTCGACCTGCCGGCCGTTCAGCGCGCCGGAGGCGTTCAACTGATCGACCTTCAACTGCATCGCCTGGCGGTACGCCGTGCCGGCGCCGACCGCCGCACCGGAGAGCTCCAGGTCAGCGGCGATGACGATGGGAGAGGTGTCCTGCTCCTGCCCGCCGAACTGGCAGCCGGTGAGGGTGGTGGCCAGCATGGCCGACGCGAGCACGGTGGCGGTCGCGGAGCGGAACGGGGTCAACTGTGTCCTCCTGGTGCGGCGCGGGCGGCGGCCCGGTCACCGGCGGCGCGATCATCCTCAGTGGAGATTTGGGGTGCGCCTGCCGTACGGTGTGCGCGAAGCCTGCAAAACCTTGCCAATGCCAGGCGCTGTGGTCAAGCGAGGCGATCGGCGGTGTTTCGGGACGCGTATCCCACATGTTGGGGTAACGAGATGTTTTCCGACGCTCACGCTCGCGACACGGATGACCACTCTGGAGGTACCTGCCCTGATCAAGGGCACCGCCGAAATGTAGGTATTAGTTGTTCCGATCACTCGATGCACGCCCTCCGACCGTTTCCTACCCCCCTGCGGCTTCCCAAATTCGATCTCGTCTGATGAAATCGCGGCCGGGCCGCGCATGGCGCCGGCCGTTCTGGCCCGCTCGGGTCGACGGTTCAGGCGTGGAGAAACCGACGGAGGCGATGTCGTGACCACCGGACCGACGACCCTGCCCGCCAGCGGTGACGCCGCGCAGAACGGACGCCGCCGGATGCCCCGGCTGCGGGACGTGCGGATCCGGTCGAAGCTGGCACTGATCCTGGTGGTTCCGGTCGCCGCGGTCATCGCGCTGGCCACGGTCCGCCTGATCTCTGTCGGTGCCGGCGCCGTGGACGCCACCGAGGCCCGATCGCTCACCGCGCTCTCCATGAACGTCTCCGCGTTGACGAACGACCTGCACGCCGAGCGGATGGCGGCAGCCGTCTACCTCGACAACCCGCAGCAGGAGCAGTCCGACGCGTACAACCTCCGGGTTCGGCGGACGCAGGAACGGATCGACGCGTACCGCGCCGAGCGCGCCAAGATCGATGAGCCGCCCGCTGCCGTACGCGGCCGGTTGGCGGCCATCGACGCGCACCTGGACACCCTCGACGGCACCCGGCAGGAGATTCTCGGCCGGCAGCAGATGGAGGTGGCCGAGGCGGCCCTGCGCTACGGCGTGGTCCTGTCCGACCTGGTGGCCTACGGCGACGGGCTGGCCCAGCTGCCCGGTGAGGAGCGGCTGGCGGACAGCCGGCGGGCAGTCGCCGCGTTCGCCCGGGCCAAGGCGGCCGTCGCCGAAGAGGAGTCGGTGGCGTTCACCGCGCTCAGCGCCGGTCGGCTGGACAACGAGCAGTTCTCCGTCTTCGTCGCCACGCTGACCAGCCAGCAGGAGGCGTTGCTGGCCTTCTCCCTCGCCGCCGACCCCGACCAGCGCGCGCTGGTGGAGCGCACGGTCTCCGGCGACGCCGTGGTGCTGGCCGACCGGATCGCCACCGACGTCAGCCGCTCGGTGAACCAGCGCTCGCCGGTCTCCGCCCAGGAGGCCACCGCGGCGATCGGCGCGGTGAACGAGCTGATGCGCTGGGCGGAGATCGAGTTGCAGGACCGCCTGCTCGGCCAGGCCGAGCAGGCCCGCTCGGACGTGGTCCGGCAGGCCATCGTCGAGACGATGCTGGTGCTGCTCACCCTGATCATCGCGGTCACCCTGGCGGTGGTGCTGGCCCGCTCGCTCAACCACTCGCTGCGTCGGCTGCGCGAGGGTGCGCTCTCGGTGGCCAACCACGACCTGCCCGAGGCGGTGCGCCGGCTCCAGGAGATGGGCAACGTCAACGACAGCAGCGTCAAGGAGATCGTCCGCGAGGTACGGGATCCGATCAGGCTCGACAACCGTGACGAGGTGGGTCAGGTCGCCTCGGCGTTCAACGTCGTACACCGCGAGGCGGTCCGGGTCGCGGCCGAGCAGGCGGCCCTGCGGAGCAGCGTCTCGTCCATGTTCCTGAACCTGGCTCGGCGTAGTCAGAACCTGGTCGACCGCATGATCGGTGAGCTGGACGCGATCGAGCGTGGCGAGGAGGACCCGAAGCGTCTCGCTCAGCTCTTCGAGCTCGACCACCTGGCCACCCGGATGCGCCGTAACGACGAGAACCTGCTCGTGCTGGCGGGCGCCGACTCGACCGTGCCGCGCCGGGACGACGCACTGCTGGTGGACGTGCTGCGCGCCGCGCAGTCCGAGGTGGAGCTCTACAACCGGATCGAGTTCGGCACCGTCGACACGGACGTCTCGGTGGCCGCCCACGCCGTGAACGACGTCGTCCGGCTGGTGGCCGAGCTGCTGGACAACGCCACCCGCTTCTCCCCGCCGAACACCACGGTCGTCGCCGACGGCCGGCGGATCCGGGACTACGTCCTCATCCAGATCGAGGACCGGGGTCTCGGCCTCACCGACGAGCAACTCGACTCGCTTAACCGGCGGTTGGCCGAGCCGTCCAACGTGGATGTGGCGGCGTTCCGGTTGATGGGTCTCGCCGTGGTCAGCCGGCTCGCGGCCCGCTACAGCATCCGGGTCGACCTGCGGCGCAACGTCGAAGGCGGCACCGTGGCGCAGGTGACGCTCCCCGCGGCCACGGTGGTGCTGCCGAGCCTGCGGGGGCGCGAGCAGCCGATCACCCGGCCGCGTCAGCCGCTCGCGGTCGAGCAGACCCCGATGGCACCGGTGAACGGCAGCGAGCCGTTCGGTGGGGCGGGGCGTACCAGCACCGCCACGCTTAACGACCGGTGGCTTGGCGGCACGCAGTCGACCGCGCCCTGGATGGCCGCTGAACCGGCAGCGAACCCCACCGCGCCCGACACCCAGTCCCCGGCCTTCGCCAACGGATTCAGTGCCGGTACGCCGACCGTCGCCCAGCCGATCCTCGACCCGCTGCCCCGGCGCGGCAACCACACCGAACCGGCCGCGCCCGTGCTGCCGGTCGGCCCGGTCGCCGGCGGCGGAGCCAGCGACCCGGCCGGCTTCGCCGGGGACACCCGACCTAACTCCGGCGGCGCGGGTTACGACAGCCCGGGCTTCGGTGGACTGGGCGCCAGCCTGGCCGCCACCGTTCCGGTCACGACCGGGCCGATCACCGCCCCGCCGGAACCGCAGGCCGAGGCGCCGATCTTCCGGGAGATGGAGGCGGTCTGGTTCCGGGCGCACGGCAACGACGCGACCGCCATCTTCAGCCGGCCCCAGTTCGACGAACCTCCGGCGCAGCCGGTCGCCGGTGGATCGGCGCCCACCGTCGAACCGACCAGGGGCCGGAGCCCGCTGCCCACCCGCAAGCCGGGTGCGTCCGCCGGGACCATCACGCCACCGTCGTCGCCGGCAATGTCGTCGCCGGCCGCCCCGACGAACGGCCCGGTGCCCGGCGCGGCGTCGGCGATGCCCGGCGCGGGACCGGCTATGCCGCCGGCACCCCCGCCGGCAGCGCAGTCCGACGGGCCGGCGGACGAGGCCTGGCAGACGGCGGCCGACGAGGGCTGGTCGCGGGCCAGCCGGGCGGCCGAACCCACTCCCGCCGGGACCACCCGGTCCGGTCTGCCGAAGCGGGTGCCGCAGCAACAGCTCGTGCCCGGCGGAATCGAACCGCGCGGCGGGCGTGAGCGCAGTCGCCGTACGCCGGACGAAGTACGCGGTCTGCTGTCGGCGTACCACCGCGGCGTCCAGCGCGGCCGGACGGCCGGCGCGAGTCAGAACAGCACCTCGACCAAGGAGACGAGCCGATGAACAGGCCAGCGGCCATGCAGGACATGGGTTGGCTGCTCACCAACTTCGCCGACAGTGTGGCGGGCATCGCCCACGTGGTGGCGGTGTCTGCGGACGGGCTGCTGCTCGCCTCCTCCCGCGACCTGCCGGCGGACCGGGCGGACCAGCTTGCTGCGATCACCTCCGGCGTGGTCAGCCTCACCGAGGGCGCCGCGCGGATGTTCAGCGCCGGCGGGGTGTTGCAGACGGTCATCGAGATGGACAGCGGCTACCTGTTCCTGATGTCCATCAGCGACGGCTCGTCGATGGCGGTGCTCGCGGCGCGCAGCTGCGATGTCGGTCAGGTGGGTTACGAGATGGCCCTGCTGGTGGAGCGGGTCGGTGCGGCGCTGGTGCCGCTGCCCCGGGACGCGGTGCGGTCCTGACCGGTGCGGTACGACGGCGGACGGGAGAGGAGGTGATCGCGGATGGAGCAGCGGCGTGACCCACGCGGTGCGCTGGTGCGACCGTACGCGGTCACCCGGGGCCGGACCGAGCCACGCCAGGACATCGCCCTGGAGGCGGTGCTGGTGGCCAGTGCGACCCAGATCGCCGAATCGCGGTTCGCCGGGCACGACAAGCATCGCATCGCGATGGTCTGCGAGGGCCGGCCCGAGTCGCTGGCGGAGATCGCCGCGTACACCCGGTTGCCGCTGGGTGTCGCCCGGGTGCTGGTCGCCGACATGGTGGCCGAGGGCCTGTTGACGCTACAGACGGCCGCTCCCGCCACAGGTTACGAGGAGCGGATGGAAATGCTGGGAAGGGTGCTGAGTGGACTTCGCGAGCTATGACCCCGCCGGGGCCCGCCAGAGCCGGGGAATCATCTCCGCGAAGATCGTCGTCGCGGGTGGCTTCGGTGTCGGCAAAACGACGCTGGTCGGCGCGATCTCCGAGATCACGCCGCTGACCACCGAGGCGGTGATGACCGCGGCGGGCGTCGGCATCGACGATCCGTCAAAGGTGCCGGGCAAGGAGACCACCACGGTCGCCATGGACTTCGGCCGGATCACCATGGCGCAGGATCTGATCCTGTACCTCTTCGGTACACCTGGGCAGACCCGGTTCTGGTTCATGTGGGACGAGATCATCAGGGGCGCGGTGGGGGCCGCGGTCCTGGTGGACACCCGCCGGATCGCCGACGCGTTCGCCCCGCTGGACTACTTCGAGAACCGCAACCTGCCGTACGTGGTCGCGCTCAACCGCTTCGACGGCGCGCCGCAGTACGAGCTGGACGAGGTCCGCGAGGCCCTGGCGATCTCACCGGACGTGCCGCTGGTGTTGTGCGACGCCCGACGGCGCGACTCGGTCAAGCAGGTGCTGATGACCGTCGTCGAGCACGCCATGCGGCGGTTGCAGGCCGAACACGACCGGGGGCATCCCGCCCCGGTCGGCTGACGGCGGTTTGTCGTTTTTGGCAGTGCCGTCCCCATTCCACGCCTGCCCCACCGAGTCGTGGAAACCGCTTTGACCTGCGACGACATAGGATCCTCCCGAATGTCGCGCTGCGTGAAGGAATGTTCACGTTGCGCGTTGATCGGAGGGGGAGCCCATGCAGAAGGTCAAAGTCATCTCAGTGCTCGTGGGGGCGGCACTCGGCGTCGGGTTGGTCGGCACACCCGCGCGAGCCGCGGTCTCCGATCCGACCACCCGCGCCGACACGCTGACCGCGATGCAGGGGGAGGCGTACGCGTACGCCTCCTACCTCGCGTACGCGCAGGAGGCGGAGCGGACCGGGCAGGCGGAGATCGCGGAGCTGTTCCGCAGCACGGCGGCAACCGAGCTGGGCGAGCACTTCGCGGAGGAGGCCGAGCTGATCGACTTCGTCCGGAGCAACACCGCCAACCTGCGCGAGTCGATCGCCGGCGAGACGGAGGAGCACACCGTCACCTATCCGCGTTACGCGGAGCAGGCGCGCCGGGACGGCTGCCTGCCGGCCGCGGCGCTCTGGGACGAACTCGCCGCTGACGAGGGCGTGCACGCCGAGCGGTTCCGGATCGCGCTCTTCGCGATCACCAACCCGGGGTCCGGCGTCCGGGTGCCGGTCGGGGTACCGGTCCCGCCGGTGCCGATCGAGGCAACCGAGCCGGCCTGCTCCGGGCAGACCCAGGAGAACCTGCTGGCGACGCTGCGCGGCGAGGCCTTCGCCTACGCCCGATACACCGCCTACGCCGAGCACGCGCGGTCGACCGGCCGCCTTCGGCTGGCCCGCCTCTGGGAGAACACCGCCAGCCAGGAGCTGGGCGAGCACTTCGCCGAGGCGGCCAACCTGTACGGCCTGGTCGGCGACAACGAGGCGAACCTGCGTACCGCGATCGCCGGTGAGCAGCACGAGGCCACCACGATGTATCCGGCGTTCAGCCGGCAGGCCGCGTCGGTCGGGGAGAACGACGCCGCCGCGCTCTTCGCCGAAATCGCCCGGGACGAGGCCCGCCACGCCTCGGCCTTCCTGGACGCGCTTGTCGACCTGGTCCTCGATGAGGGAGAGGAGAAGAACGAGGCTGCTGCCGCCGACCGGCAGCCGGCGCCCGCTCGACCCGAGGCCCGCAGCTAGCCGGCGAGGCTGGTCGACCCGAGGCCCGCAGCTGGCCGGCAGGGCCCGTCGACCCGGAGCGTGCGCTGGCCGGTGGTTAGTCGACCCGGAGTCGGTAGCCGCGCTTGACCACGGTCTGCACCACCCGGGGGGCGCGCAGCCCGGCCCGGAGCCGGGCCACCGCCATTTCCACCGCGTGCTCGTCGGCACCGCGCGGCAGGGTACGCAGCAGAGCGGTCCGGGAGAGCACCCGGCCCGGCGCGGCGGCCAGCGCCCGCAGCACCGCCATCGGTGCCGGAGCGAGCGGGCGTAGATCCCCGTCGACCACGGCGGCATGCCCCCGCAGGGTGAGCAGGTGGCCGGCCGCCTTGATGGTGACCGTCCGCCGGGGCAGCTCGTCGACGATCGTCCGGACCAGTGCGCCGAGTCGGGCCCGGCTCGGCGCACTGACCGGCACTCCCCGCCGGACCAGTGGCTCGGCGGTGACCGGCCCGACGCAGCTGGCCAGCACGTCACTGCGGAACGCATCCAGCACCGCGTCCGTACGGTCGCCGGCCGCGCGGACCAGCGCCTCCGCCGCCGGTGCCGAAGTGAAGGTGACCGCGTCCACCAGCCGGCCGGCCACCAGGTCGACCAGCCGGTGCAGCGGTGTCGGATCGGTCGGTGGCGCCCAGCGGTAGACCGGGACCTCGATCACTGTCGCGCCCGCCTCCTCAAGCGCCCGGGTGCACTCCGGCTGCCGTTCGCCGTGCAGCTGCATGGCGATGACCTGCCCGGCCACGCCCCGCTGGCGCAGGTGGTCGACCACCTCGTCGCAGCTCTCCGAGGCGGGGGACCACTGGTCGTACAGGCCAGCCGCGCGGATCGCCCCGCGCGCCTTGGGCCCACGCGCCACCACGTACGCGCCGCCGAGCACCGAGCGCAGCGGCTCGGCCAGGCCCCACCCCTCGGCGGCCTCCAGCCAGCCGCGCATGCCGATCCCGGTGTTGGCCATGAGGATGTCCGGCGGCCGGTCCAGGCAGGCCCGGGTGGCCTCGCGTAGCTCGGTGTCGTCCGCGAGCGGCACGATCCGCAGCGCGGGAGCGAGCACCACCCGGGCACCGCGCCGTTGCAGCAGCGCGGCGAGTTCGTCCCGCCGTCGGTCGGCGGTCACCCCGATGGTGAAGCCCGCCAGTTCCTCGCGCATTCACCCCTCCTGTCGCAGCCGCACCTCGACCATGCCGTCCCGGCAACGGACCTCGTGCCGGGCGACGGAAACCCCGGGCAGGTCGAGACAGTCCCCGGTACGCAGGTCGTACACCTGCTTGTGCAGCGGCGACGCGACCGTCGGCACCCCGCCCCGGCTGCCCACGATCCCCCGGGACAGCACGTACGCGCCGGTGACCGGGTCGCGGTTGTCGACCGCGTACAGCCCCTCCATGGTCCGGAAGAGCGCCACCTGCACCCCGTCGACCAGGGCTGCGACTCCCCGGTCCGGATCCAGCCGGTCGAGCGGGCAGACGACGGTCCAGCGCAGCATGGTCGGGGCGCTCATCGCCGTACCTCCGGCAGGCCGAGCGCGACCGGTTGCCGGCCGTTGGCAGACGGTGGTCGCCCACCGACGGGTACGGGTTGTCCGCGTTCGGTGACGAAGGTGATCGACGGGTCGGGCACCTCCGGGGCGTTCACGAACGAGGTGAACCGGCGCAGCCGTTCCGGGTCCTCCAGCACGTCCCGCCACTCGTCCGAGTAGGACGTGACGTGCCGGGCCATCGCGGCGTCCAACTCCGCGCAGAGGCCGAGCGAGTCGTCCACGATCACCGCCCGGAGATGGTCGAGGCCACCCTCCATCGCCTCGATCCAGGCGGCGGTGCGCTGTAGCCGGTCGGCGGTGTGGATGTAGTACATCAGGAACCTGTCGATCAGCTGGATCAGCGCCGTGGTGGAGAGGTCGGTGGCGAACAGGTCTGCGTGCCGGGGCCGGAAGCCACCGTTGCCGCCGACGTAGAGGTTCCAGCCGGTCTCGGTGGCGATGATGCCGAAGTCCTTGCTCCGGGCCTCGGCACATTCCCGGGCGCACCCGGAGACCGCCGACTTGATCTTGTGTGGTGCGCGCAGTCCCCGGTATCGCAGCTCCAGCGCGACGGCGAGCCCGACCGAGTCCTGCACCCCGTACCGGCACCAGGTGTCGCCGACACAGGACTTCACCGTACGCAGTGCCTTGCCGTACGCGTGCCCGGACTCGAAGCCGGCGTCGACCAGCCGGCGCCAGATCTGCGGCAGTTGGTCGACCCGGGCACCGAAGAGGTCGATCCGCTGTCCTCCGGTGATCTTCGTGTAGAGGTTGAAGTCCCGGGCCACCTCGCCGATGACGATCAGCTTCTCCGGGGTGATCTCCCCGCCGGGGATCCGGGGCACCACCGAGTAGCTTCCGTCGCGTTGCAGGTTGGCCAGGAAGTGGTCGTTGGTGTCCTGCAAGGACGCCTGCTCGCCGTCGAGGATGTGCCCGTTGCCGAGCGAGGCGAGGATCGAGGCGACGACCGGCTTGCAGATGTCGCAGCCCCGTCCCCGGCCGTGTTCGGCGATCAGCCGGGAGAAGGTCCGGATGCCGCGTACCCGGACGATGTCGAACAGCTCCTGCCGGCCGACGTCGAAGTGCTCGCACAAGGCCCGGGACTGGACGACGCCGGCCGCGTCGAGCAGCTGCTTGAGCATCGGCACGCAGGAGCCGCAGCTGGTGCCGGCGCGGGTGCACGCCTTCAGGGCCGGCACGTCCGCGCAGCCGCCCGCGATGGCCGCGTCGATGTCCGCCCGGGTGACCGCGTTGCAGGAACAGACCTGCGCGGACGGGGGCAGCGCCCCGGCCGTCGCGCCGGCCGAACCGGCGGGGGCGAGCAGCGCCAGCGGCGGTGCCGGCAGCGGTCCGCCCACGCTGGCGCGCAACGTCGGGTACGCCTCCGCGTCACCGACCAGCACCCCGCCGAGCAGCGTCGTGGCGTCGTCGGAGAGGACCAACTTCGCGTAGACCCGGGTGGCCGGATCGGTCCAGGTCACGTCCAGGCAACCCGGCGTGGCACCGTGCGCGTCACCGAAGGAGGCGACGTCGACACCGAGCAGCTTCAGCTTGGTGGCGGTGTCCGCGCCGGGGAAGGTGGCCGCCCCGCCGACCAGCCGGTCGGCCACCACCTCGGCCATCGCGTAGCCCGGCGCGACCAGCCCGTAGCAGGTCCCGTCGACCGCCGCGCACTCGCCCACCGCGTAGATCCGCTCGTCGGTGCTGCGGCAGGCGGCGTCCACAAGCACCCCGCCGCGCGGGCCGAGCTCGAGCCCGGCCGAGCGGGCCAGCTCGTCGCGGGGGCGGATGCCGGCGGCCACCACCACCAGGTCGGCGTCGAGCGCGGTGCCGTCGGCCAGGTCCAGCCCGGCGACGGCGCCGTCCGGGCCGGCGCGCAGCGCGGTGGTGGCCACGCCGAGGTGGCAGGCCACCCCCAGCTCCTCGACATAGCGGCGGAGCATCGCGCCGCCGGCCGGGTCCACCTGCACCGGCATCAGCCGAGGGGCGAACTCCACCACGCTGGTGGCCAACCCGAGCAGGCGCAGCGCGTTCGCCGCCTCCAGGCCGAGCAGACCGCCGCCGATCACCGCGCCGGTCCGCCGGCCGTGGGCGTGCTCGCGGATCGCGGTGAGGTCGTCCAGGGTGCGGTAGACGAAGACGCCGGGCAGGTCCGCCCCGGCCACCGGCGGCACGAAGGGGTACGAGCCGGTGGCCAGCACCAGCACGTCGTACGGGTGCTCACCGGCGGCCGTGGTCACCACCTGGCGGGCCCGGTCCACGCCGGTGACCGGCTCGCCGAGGCGCAACTCGACCCCGTCGTGCGGGGTGTACAGGCTCAGCTCGTCGGCGTCCACCCCGTCGAAGTACGCCGAGAGCCGCACCCGGTCGTACGCCGGGCGGTTCTCCTCAGCGAGCACGGTGATCCGCCACCGTCCCTGCGGGTCGCGGTCGCGCAGCGCGTCCACGAACCGCTGTCCGACCATGCCGTTACCGATTACGACAACCTGGCCGCCGTTCATCGCGTCACCTCCACCGGTGCCGTTTCTCGCGTCACTTCCATCGGTGCTGCTCATCGCCCCACCTCCACCGGTGCTGCTCATCGCGTCACCTTCACCGGTGCTGCTCATCGCGTCACCTCCACCGGATCCGCTCTGGAGAGCCAGTCGACGATGCCGGCGACCGCATCGCGGCAACCGCCGCAGCCGGTACCGGCCCGGGTTCCCGCGACGATCGCGTCGAGACTGCGGGCGCCACCGCGCCAGCAGCTCACCAGCGCGCCCTTGCTCACCGTGTTGCACTGGCACACCGTGGCCGCGTCCGGCATCAGCGCCGGTGACGCGGCCGGGGTCGCGACGTCGCCACCGCCGACGGCCCGGCCGAGCAGCAGCGCGCGCCGGTCGACCGGCACCGGCTGCCCCCGGTCGAAAAGCTGGATCACCGTGCCCACCGAGGGGTTGTCGCCGAGCAGGATCGCCCCGGCCAGCCGGCCGTCGTGGATGCGCAGCCGGGCGTACGTGCCCCGGGCCGGGTCGGCAAAGGTCAGCTCCTCGCCGGGACCGCTGGCCGGGTCGCCCATCGCCGCGAGGTCGATGCCGGCCGCTTTGAGCCGGGTCACCACCGGCCGGGGCCGGTAGCGGGCCTGCGGATCCTCGCCGGTGAGCAGCTGGGCGACCACCCTGGCCTGCGCCCAGGCCGGCGCCACCAGCCCCGTCGGGCCGCTCTCGTGCTGGGCGCAGTCGCCGATCGCGGAGATCCGCGGGTCGCTGGTCCGCAGCCGGTCGTCGACAAGCACACCCCGCCCGACCGCCAGCCCGGTCGCCTCTGCCAGCGCCGTGTCGGGGCGTACCCCGCAGGCGAGTACCAGCAGGTCGGCGGCGAGCACCGGGCCGTCGGAGAGCGCCAGGCGTACCTCGGTGGCGTCGACCGCGATCGCGGTTGGCGTGACGGCCAGGTGGGCGGTCACACCGAGGTCGGCGAGCGTGTCGGCGAGGATGGCGCCGGCGGCCGGGTCGAGCTGCCGTTCCATCAGGTACGGCACCCGGTGCACCACGTCGACTTCGAGGCCCCGGGCGGCCAGCCCGCGAGCCGCCTCCAGCCCGAGCAGCCCACCGCCGAGCACCAGGGCGCGGCGGGCGCCGTCGGCGAGGGCGCGGATCCGCCGGCAGTCGTCCAGGGTGCGGAAGGCGACCACCCGGTCCGGCAGCGGCCGCGCATCCAGGCCGGGCAGCGGCGGCACCACCGGCCGGCTGCCGGTGGCGAGCACCAGATGGGCGTACCGGACGGTGTCGCCGTCGTCGGTGCGTACCTGCTGGTTGGCCCGGTCGATCGCGCGGACCGTGACCCCGGTACGCAGGTCGACACCGCGCCCGGCGATCTCCGCCAGCTCCACGTCGGGCTCGCCGATCTTCCCGGCGAGCAGGGTGGAGAGCATGATCCGGTTGTACGCCCGGTGCGGCTCCGCGCCGAGCACGGTGACCTTCAGATCCCCGCCCCGGGCGTACAGCTCCCCGGCCAGCCGGGAGCCGGCCATCCCGTTGCCGACCACCACGATTCGTTCGCCGCGCTCGATCATCGCGTTCCCGTTCTCTCCACCCGGACCGCGCAGATCTTGAACTCCGGCATCCCGGAGACCGGGTCGACGGCGTCGTTGGTTACCGAGTTGGCCCGCGCCGCCCCGCCCCAGTGGAAGGGGGCGAAGACCGTGTCCGGCCGGATGGCCGAGCTGAGCCGTGCAGGGGCCCGGAACTCGCCGCGCCGGGAGACCACCCGAACCGGCTCGCCGTCGGTCACGCCCAGCCGGGCGGCGAGGTCGGGATGCAGCTCCACGAAGGCCTCCGGTGCGGCCCGCCGCAACGCGGCCACCCGGCGGGTCTGGTTGCCGGACTGGTACTGGGCGAGTACCCGCCCGGTGGTGAAGTGCAGCGGATACTCGGCGCAGACCTCCTCGGCCGCCGGCCGGTGCTCGACCGGGTGGAACCGGGCCAACCCGTCGGGGGTGGCGAAGCGGTCGGCGAAGAGCCGGGCGGAGTCGGCCTGGTCCTCGCGCGGGCACGGCCAGAAGACCCCGTCGGCGGCGTCGATCCGCTCCCAGCTGATCCCGGCGTAGTCGGCGAGCCCGCCGGCCGAGGCCCGCCGCAGCTCCTCGAAGACCGCTCGCGGATCCGCAGCCGCCCTCTCGTGCGCGCCGTCGGCCGCGTGCGTGTCGTCGGCCGCGTGCGTGTCGTCCGCTGTTAATAGGGGGCCCTTCCTATGCACCAGGCGATAAGAAGGGGCCCTTCCTTGCAGGCGGGTGGCGAGGGTGGCGAGGATTTCCAGGTCGGTGCGGACGTCGGGCGGTGGGCGGCGCAGCGCGCGGCGGCGCAGCACCCGTCCCTCCAGGTTGGTCATCGTGCCCTCCTCCTCGGCCCACTGCGCGGTGGGCAGCACCACGTCGGCCAGCGCGGCCGTCTCGGAGAGCAGGAAGTCGGCGACGACGAGCAGGTCCAGGTCGCGCAGCCGGCCCTCGATCCGGGCCGCGCGGGGCGCGGAGACCACCGGGTTGGAGCCGAAGACGAGCAGTGCCCGTGGCCCGTCCGCGGTGCCCAGCGAGTCCAGCAACTGGTACGCCGGCACGCCCGGTCCGGGTAGCTCGTCGGCGGCCACTCCCCACACCCGCGCGACGTGGGCCCGCGCCTCGGGATCGTCGATCTTCCGGTACCCGGGGAGCTGGTCGGCCTTCTGCCCGTGCTCCCGTCCGCCCTGCCCGTTGCCCTGCCCGGTCAGGCAGCCGTACCCGGAGCCGGGCCGGCCGGGCAGGCCGAGCGCGAGCGCCAGGTTGACGAAGCCGGTGACCGTGTCGACGCCCTTGGCGTGCTGTTCCGCGCCCCGGGCGGTGAGCATGATGACCCGCTCGGCGGTGCCGAGGGCGCGGGCCGTCTCCTCCAGGTCGGCCACTGGTACGCCGGAGAGCGCCTCGGCGCGGGCCGGCCACCAACTCGCCACGGTCCGGCGGACGGCGGTGAAGCCGCGGGTGCGCTTCTCGATGTAGGACTCGTCGAGGTAGCCGGCGGTCAGGGCGATGTGCAGCAGCGCGTTGGCCACCGCCAGATCGGTGCCGGGCAGGGGTTGCAGATGCAGGTCGGCCTGCCGGGCGGTGGCGGTGACCCGGGGGTCCACCACGATCAGTTTGCCGCCCCGTTGCCGCTGCTCGGTCAGCCAGCGCATCAGCGGTGGCATGGTCTCCGCCGGGTTCGCGCCGACCAGCAGCAGGGTGTCGGCCCGGCCGAGGTCGGACAGGGGGAACGGCAACCCCCGGTCGACGCCGAAGGCGCGCATGCCTGCCGCAGCGGCCGAGGACATGCAGAACCGTCCGTTGTAGTCGATGTGCCGGGTGCCAAGCGTCACGCGGGCGAACTTGCCCAGCGCGTACGCCTTCTCGTTGGTGAGCCCGCCCCCGCCGAAGACGGCGACCGCGTCGCGGCCGTGCCGCCGCTGCACGTCGCGGAGCCCGGTGGTGATCCGCTCCAGCGCGGCGTCCCAGCTCGCCGGGCGCAGCTCGCCGCTGGCCGGGTCGCGCAGCAGCGGGGTGGTCAGCCGGTCCGGGTGGTGGAGCAGCTCGGCCGAGGTCCAGCCCTTCTGGCAGAGGCCGCCCCGGTTGGTGGGGAACTCCCGGGGCAGCACGCTCACCTGGCCGTGCTCCTCGCGCAGGGTCATCCCACACTGGAGGGCGCAGTACGGGCAGTGCGTCGCCACCTCACGGGGCGCGGGCCCCGATGGTGTCGCCGTTCGTGCACCGTCTGTCATGTCGGCAAAGCGTGCCGTTGGGCGGTTTCCGGTCCGCGTCCCGTTTGTTTCGGCCCTGTCAAGAGCCGCTCACACCGCACCGGGGCGCCGCGCCGGTTCGAGCGGTCTAGAATGTGGAACAACTTTCCTGGACTGTGGGACGAGGCCGTGAGTGGTGGAGAGGCGGGCTGGCATGGATGTGACCCAGGTCTTCGACGCGGTGGCCGGCAGCTACGACGCGGCGCGCCGCCGGCTGGTGCCCTGCTTCGACGGGTTCTACGGCACGGCGATCGAGGTGGCCGAGCCGCCGCTGCGGGCCGCCCTCGCCGCCGGCCGTACCCCGCAGGTGCTGGACCTGGGCGCCGGCACCGGCCTGCTGTCGTCCCTGCTCGCCGCCGCCGTGCCCAGGGTCCGGCTGACCCTGGTCGACGGTGCGCCGAAGATGCTTGCGGTCGCCGCCGGGCAACTCACCGCGCGTGGCGTGTCGCACCGGGTGGTGGTGGCGGACCTGGCCGACCCGCTACCCGCCGGTCGGTACGACGCGGTGGTCAGTGCGTTGGCCATCCACCACCTCGACGACGCCGGCAAGCGGGACCTCTACCGGCGGGTGGCCGGTGCCCTGGCACCGGGCGGGGTCTTCGTCAACGCCGAGCAGGTCGCCGGCCCCACGCCGGAACTGGACCGGCGCTACCACCAGGTCTGGTTGGCGCAGGTCGCCGCGCGCGGCTCGGACGCCGCCGAGATCGCCGCCGCCGAGCAGCGGATGGCGTACGACCTCCCCGCGCCTGTGGAAGAGCAGTGTGGCTGGCTGGCCGAGGCCGGCCTGGTGGAGGTGGACTGCTTCTTCAAGGCGTGGCGATTCGCGGTCTTCGGCGGCTGCGCTCCGGGCCGGCCCGACCGGTCGGGGTACTCGGAGGATGACTAACCGTCATACCCAGGGGTAATCTGTCCGGCATGACAGCCAAGGTGACCCTGTCGTTCTCCGACGAGACGATCGCGGAGGCCCGGCGCTTCGCCAAGCGCGAAGGGCTGTCGCTCTCCGCCTGGATGGACCAGGCGGCCCGGGAGAAGGCGCTACGCGAGGTCTTCGCCGCGCACGCCGCCGCGGTGAGTCGGGCCGGGCTGGACCTGGAGGCCGCGGCGCTGGCCGATGCCCGGGAGGTGGGCATGGTCGACGACGTGCTCTTCGGTGGTCGCCCGCGTGCTGCGTAGGAGCGAGGTCTGGCGCATCGAGGGGGCCCGGGAGCGGCTCGGGCTGGTGATCAGCTCCGATGTCTACAACTCGACCGCGGTGCCCATCGTGATCGTCGCCGAGGTGGTCGAGGCGGCGTTGCTGCGTGACTCGCCCCTGGCGGTGCCGATGGGCGGCTGGGTGGTGATGCCCGACCGCATCTCGTCACCGATGAAGAAGTGGTTCACCGAGTGCGTGGACGTGGCCGACGCCGAGACCATGCGGCGGGTGGACCGGGCGTTGCGCATCCTCCAGCAGCTCTGAGCGTCCGGTTTTCTCACCGCCACCGCGTGTCGTTGGTGCGATCCCCGTTGCAGCCCCGACCCGAACGGCGAATGCTGCGGTAACTGTCGCTTCCTAGCTTCTCGGCATGACCACCACGAGCGCGCGACCAGCGGCAATCGAAGAGATCGACCTGGACCAGCGGCGCGGCCGTTGGATCGGGTACTGGGCACCGGAGGATCCCGGCTTCTGGCGGACAGTGGGCAGTCGGGTCGCCCGGCGCAACCTCATCTGGTCGATCTTCGCGGAGCACATCGGGTTCTCGGTGTGGTTGCTGTGGAGCATCGTCGTCGTCCGGCTCGGTGACGCCGGCTGGCAGCTGACCACCAGCCAGGCGCTCTGGCTGACCGCCATACCGAGCGGGGTCGGCGCGCTGCTGCGGTTGCCGTACACCTTCGCCGTGCCGATCTTCGGCGGCCGGAACTGGACGGTCATCTCCGCGCTGCTGCTGATCGTGCCCTGCGCGGGCCTGGCCTGGGCGGTCGAGCATCCGGAGATCGGCTTCCTGCCGCTGGTGCTGATCGCCGCCACGGCCGGCTTCGGTGGTGGCAACTTCGCCTCAAGCATGGCGAACATCTCCTTCTTCTATCCGGAGCGGGAGAAGGGCTGGGCGCTCGGCCTGAACGCCGCCGGCGGCAACATCGGCGTGGCCGTGGTGCAGTTCCTGGTGCCCCAGGTGATCGTGCTCGGCGGTGGGCTCGCGCTGGCCCGGGCGGGCCTGATGTACATCCCGCTCGCGGTGATCGCCGCGGTCTGCGCGTACCTGTTCATGGACAACCTGGCCGAGGCGAAGGCCGACGTGGGACCGGTCTGGTCGTCGCTGCGGCACCGGGACACCTGGATCATGTCGCTGCTCTACATCGGCACCTTCGGCTCGTTCATCGGCTACTCGGCGGCCTTTCCGACCCTGCTCAACTCGGTCTTCGGTCGGCCGGACGTCGCGCTGGCCTGGGCGTTCCTCGGCGCGGGAGTGGGCTCGCTCTGTCGGCCGTTCGGCGGCCGGCTCTCCGATCGCATCGGCGGTGCCCGGGTGACGGTGGCCAGCTTCGTGCTGATGGCGGTCGGCGCCCTGGCCGCGCTCTGGTCCGTCGAGCGGCGCAGCATGGGCCTGTTCTTCGTGGCCTTCCTGCTGCTCTTCGTGGCCACCGGGGTCGGAAACGGTTCCACCTACCGGATGATCAGCCGGATCTTCCAGGTCAAGGGGGAGGACCTCGGTGGCTCGCCGGAGGTGATGCTGGCGATGCGCCGGCAGGCCGCGGGCGCGCTGGGAGTGATCTCCTCGGTCGGGGCTTTCGGCGGCTTTCTCGTTCCGATCTGCTACGCCTGGGCGAAGTCGAGCTACGGCGGCATCGAACCGGCGCTCCGCTTCTACGTCGGCTTCTTCCTGCTCCTGATCGTGGTCACCTGGGCGGCGTACCTGCGTCGGGGCACCCGGATGGCGCGGGCCGGGGTGTGACCCGGCTCATCCGGTACCCGCGGCCACGCCGGTCGGACCCCGTTTTGACCGGCCGGTGGGGCTGCGGGTATCGTTGCCTGCTGTTGTACGACATCTGTGGGCGTGCCGCCTGAGGTACGCTTGGTCGTTCGTGCGCGCTGGTCCGGCCGGGAATTTCTGGTCACCTCGGCGCGCGACCCCAGACCGACGACGAGACAAGGTAGACCTGTGCGTACGTACAGCCCGAAGCCGGGTGAGATCGAGCGTCAGTGGCACGTCATCGACGCCTCTGATGTCGTGCTGGGCCGCCTGGCCACCCACGCCGCCACGCTGCTGCGGGGCAAGCACAAGCCGACTTTCGCGCCGCACGTCGACACGGGCGACTTCGTCGTCATCGTGAACGCGGGCAAGGTTGCGCTGACCGGCAACAAGCGCCAGCAGAAGATCGCTTACCGGCACTCCGGTTACCCGGGTGGCCTGAAGCAGGTCGGCTACGAGGAGCTGCTGTCCAAGCGCCCCGAGCGGGCCATCGAGCTGGCGGTCAAGGGGATGCTCCCGCACAACAAGCTCGGCCGTAAGCTGATCAAGAAGCTGAAGGTCTACGCCGGTGCCGAGCACCCGCACGGCGCGCAGCAGCCGTTGCCGTTCGAGATCAAGCAGATCGCGCAGTGAGCGCGGGCGAAGGAATCAGCATGACCGACATCACCGCCACCGAGGTTGCCCCCGAGGCCACCGAGGCGCCGGCGCCCGTCGCCCGCGCGCCTCGTGGTGACCGCCCGATCCAGACCGTGGGCCGGCGCAAGGAAGCCATCGTCCGGGTCCGCATCGTGCCGGGCTCCGGCAAGATCACCTGCAACGGCCGGGACCTGGAGGCCTACTTCCCGAGCAAGGTGCACCAGCAGCTGATCAAGGACCCGCTGGTCACCGCCGAGAAGGCCGAGTCGTTCGACGTCATCGCCAACCTGCGTGGCGGCGGCACCACCGGCCAGGCCGGTGCGCTGCGGCTTGCCATCGCCCGGGCGCTGATCGTCAGCGAGCCGGACGACCGCCCGGCGCTGAAGAAGGCCGGCTTCCTCACCCGCGACGCCCGGGTCAAGGAGAGCAAGAAGTACGGCCTCAAGAAGGCCCGTAAGGCTCCCCAGTACTCCAAGCGCTGATCTCCAGCCGCATCTTGTACTTCTGACGAACGGCCGGTCCGCCTCCCCCTCGACCAGGGGCAGAGGTGGGCCGGCCGTTTCTCTCTCCCATCGGCAGTTCATCGGAGGTTGGCGGGTATGGGCCGGTTGTTCGGCACGGACGGCGTACGCGGGCGGGCGAACGCGGATCTCACCCCGGAGTTGGCGCTCGCGGTGGCCGTCGCGGCGGCACACACCCTCGCCGAGTCGGACCGCAGCCATGCCCCGCTGGCCGTGGTCGGCCGGGACACCCGGGCCAGCGGCGAGATGCTGGAGGCGGCGGTGGTGGCCGGACTGACAAGCGCCGGCGCGACGGTCATCCGGGTCGAGGTGCTGCCCACCCCGGCGGTGGCGTTCCTCACCGCCGAGGCCAAGGCGGACCTGGGGGTGATGCTGTCGGCCTCGCACAACCCGATGCCCGACAACGGGATCAAGCTCTTCGCCGCGGGTGGACACAAGCTGCCCGACGAGATCGAGATGCGGATCGAGGCGGCCATCGAGGCCAACGCCACCACCGCCTGGGAGCGACCGGTCGGCGCGGGAGTGGGCCGGGTGCATGACCTGCTCGACGGCGCCAACCACTACATACAGCACCTCGTCGGGACGCTGCCGCACCGGCTTGACGGGATCAAGGTGGTGGTCGACTGCGCCAACGGCGCCGCCGCCGAGGTGGCTCCGGCGGCGTACCGGGAGGCCGGCGCCGAGGTGATCGCGATCAATGCTGAGCCGGACGGCCTCAACATCAACGACGGGTGCGGCTCGAACCACATCGCCGCCCTCTGCCAGGCCGTGGTGGAGCACGGCGCGGACCTGGGCATCGCGCACGACGGCGACGCCGACCGCTGCGTCGCGGTGACCGCCGACGGCGAGGAGGTCGACGGCGACCAGTTGATGGCGATCCTGGCGCTGGCCATGCGGGAGGCCGGCACGCTCACCGGTGACACCCTGGTGGCCACCGTGATGAGCAACCTCGGCCTGCGCCTGGCCATGTCCGCCGAGGGCATCCGGCTGGTCGAGACCAAGGTCGGCGACCGGTACGTGCTGGAGGAGCTGCGCGCCTCCGGGCTGTCGTTGGGTGGCGAGCAGAGCGGGCACATCGTGATGCCGGCGTACGCCACCACCGGCGACGGGGTGCTTACCGGGCTGCACCTGATGGCTCGGATGGCGGCCACCGGTCGTACCCTGGCGGATCTCGCCGCGGTGGTGACCAAGCTGCCGCAGGTGCTGATCAACGTGCCGGTCGGCGACCGCACGGTCGGCGCCACCGCACCCGCCGTTCGCGCCGAGGTCGAGCGGGCCGAGGCCGAGTTGGGCGAGACCGGTCGGGTGCTGCTGCGTCCCTCGGGCACCGAGCCACTGGTCCGGGTGATGGTCGAGGCCGCCACCCAGGCGATCGCCCAGGAGGTCGCCGAACGCATCGCCGACCAGGTTCGCACCGCCAGCCCTGAGGTGTAAGGAAGGGCCCCTTCTTAACGCCTCGTGTATAGGAAGGGCCCCCTTTTAACATCGCAGCCCGGCCGGCCTGACCTCGCAGCTCCGGCCGACCGCTGCTCGGTCTCGGCCGGGCGGCTCGGTCCGTTACTCTTCGGCAAGTAGCCGCGCCACCGGAAGCCGGCGGAGCAGGAGTGCCGCCGGCAGCAGCGCCGCCAGACACGTGACAACGGTCCCGGCGGTGGCCGTGGCGAGAGCCACCACCAGCAGGCCGCCCGGAAGCGCGCCGGTCAGGGCCACCGTGCCGAGCAGACCAAGCAGGGCCCCGCTGCCAGCACCGAGCACGCCGAGCGCGAGGCCCTCGTAGCCGACCAGCCGGTCCAGGTCCCGGTCCTGCCATCCGCTCGCGTGCAGGGTGGCCAACTCGGTCGCCCGTTCGCGGACGCCGAGGTACAGCACGTCGGCCACGGCCACGGTGCCGAGCAGCACGGTCGCGACCGCGGCGGCGACGTCCGGGCCGCGTACGCTGATCGAAATCGCATCTCCCAGCAGCGTGCCGACGACCGCACCCTGGAAGGCGTACGTGACGGTGCCGAGCAGGGTCAGCGCGGCCACCCCGATCGCCAGGGCGCCGGCACCGAGCAGGGTGCGCCCAGGGGTGCGGGCGAGATTGCCGAGCGCCAGCCGGAATACCGTACGCGGCCGGTTGGCTCGGCGGGCGGGCGTGACCGCCGGTCGCAGGGCGGCGGCCGGATGCGCGCGGCTGGCCCGCAGCGCGGGAATCAGCCCCGCGAACAACGCCAGCAGCAGGGCGATCGGGATGGCGTAACCGGCCCGCCGCCAGCCGATGTCGATGCCGAGCGCGGCGGAGACCGGTGCCGCGACGGCGACCGAGAGCAGCCCGGCGGCCAGGCCGAGCGCGGCCACCTCGCCGAGGATGAGCAGGCTGATCCGTCGTGCCGACCAGCCGAGACAGGCGAGCACGGCCAGTTCCGACGTGCGGTCCCGGACCGCGGCCGCGACCGCGTTGCCGAGAAAGAGCGCGCACACCACCAGGACGAGCAGGAAGAGCAGTACGCTCTTGCGGTCAACGGCCCGCACGATGACGGAGGCCACGCCGAGGGCGGACCAGTTCTCGGTCAGCCGCAGCTCCGGCCGGCCGAACGAGCCGGCCGGCAGGTCGACGCGCTGCGGTTGCGGCGACGAGCCGAGGGTGATGTCCACGTCGAGCCCGGTGGCCGCGGCGATGCGTTCGGCGACCAGGCGGACCCGTTCCGCCGACCGCGCGCTGTAACCGTCGACGTCGGTGACGCGTACCCGGATGGCGCTGATCGGGGCCTCCCGCTGTGGACGGGCGGCGTGTTCCAGCAGCTTCGGCAGCGAGGCAAGGTTGGTGAGCAGCAGGGGCGGGCTGTTGAGGTAACCACCGGGGTTGCCGCTGGGCAGCAGTGGCTCGCCGCGCAGGACGGCGCGGCTGCGGTCGTCGGCAGCCTCGGCCCGGGGCGGCTCGTACGTCTCCAACGGCACCCGGGTCAGGTCGGTGAAGCGGGTCAGCCGCTCCGGGTCGAAGATGCCGACCGGCTGCCAGCCGGGTATGCGCGCCCCGGGAACCGGACGGGTTTCCAGTTGGCGCAGGGGGCGGAAGGAGGTGTCCGCGCTGAGCCACGGCCGGAAGGCGATGTGTTGCGGCAGGGCGTACACGCCGGGGTCGGGGTCGGTCGGGCGGACCCGCAGCGCGCCGTCGGAGCGTTCGTCGTAGCTGGGCGGGCCCGCCTGCACCAGCGGCGACAGTTCGCCGTAGCAGCAGCCGTCCGGGTTTTCGAGGTCCGCCGTCAGCCGGGTGCGCTGGACGGGGTCGAGGTCCTGCCGGGTGGATCCGGCGGCGAGCCGATCGGTGGTCGCCAACGCCTCGGCCACCGCCGGAGACGAGAGGCCGGCCACCCGCTCGGGGCGCAGCCGGAACAGGTCGGCGGAGATGCTGGCGTCCACGTACGGTCGGGTGGTCACCAGCACTGGGATCTGCCGGTTCAGCAGGCCGGGCAGGTCCACCGGCTGGTCGTCGGCGCGGAGCGCCCGGCCGCCGACCAGCGCGGTGTCCAGCCCGACCAGACGATTCTCGGCCGGCGGGTCGATGGCCGCGATCAGGTACGGCGCGTACCAGTGGACGGTGAGCAGGAGGCGGTCGTGCACCACCCGCTTGCGCGTCGGGCGCTGCTGCTCGATGACGGTCTCGAAGCTCTCGAACCGGCCGTCCGGCAGCAGCCGGACCGACCGGAACCGGCCCCACTCCAGGTCGGAGTAGACGTCGTCGACCGCGGTGGGCGCCTCGGGCGGGGCGCAGATCGGCTCGGCCCGGCCGTCCGGGTGGATCTCCAGGGGATTCCCGCTGTCGGTGCCCCCCTCGCACCGTCCCTCCCGGTAGCTCTTCCCGTTTGTGTGCGGCACCGGCCCGGTGCCGGAGTCCGCTTCGTAGTCCGGATATGCCACTTCGTTGCGGGTCAGGTAGACGTGCTGCGGTCGGGCCGCCGAGCGGGACAGTCCACGTTCCGCGAAGAAGGTCGCGTCGACTTGGATGACCTGCTGGTCGGCGTCCCGGTCCACCGCTGCGGTCAGGTCCAGTTGCACCGGCACCAGCCGGGTCGAGTAGCCCAACATGGCGATCGGTGCCGCGACGTGCACGCCGTCGACGGCGGCGGCCTGCCGGTACTGCTCCATGGTGATGCCACCGAACAGCCCGGAGAGGTAGTTCGGCTGGACCAATCCGCGCTCGACCTCAAGCGCGGTCCGACTGCCCTTCGGCCGGACCAGGATGTCGTACGCGGCTGCGGTGTCGCGTTCCACCGTTCCGAGCACCTGAAGCCGGGACGCGGTCGTGGTGCCGGTGAGCACGATGAAGCTGGTGGTCGCGACGAGCACGCCGAGCAGCAGGGCCACCGAGCGTCCGGCCCGGCCGCGTAGCTGGCGCCAGATGAAACCGGCCATGTCCGGCCCTTCCCGTTGGTTGCTGCTGGACTACAGCCGGAGCCGGGAGGCTCGATCGAAGGTCTGCGCCGGGTCCTCACCGACGGTGAGGTCGATGTCCTCCACGATCCGGCCGTCGGCGAGGCGGATCAGCCGGTCGCAGCGGGCGGCGATGGCCCGTTCGTGGGTGGCGAGCAGGATCGTCATCCCATGCGCGTTACGCAGGTCGAGCAACAGGTCGAGGATCTGGGTGCCGGTGGTCGAGTCCAGGTTGCCGGTCGGCTCGTCGGCGAGCAGCAGCCGTGGCTCGCCCATCAGCGCTCGGGCGATGGCGACCCGCTGCTGCTGACCGCCGGAGAGTTGTGCCGGCAGCGCCCGCTCCCGCCCGGTGAGGCCGACCGCGTCGAGCAGCTCCCGGGCGCGCGCCTCGCGGTTGCCGCGGCCCCGTCTGGGCAGCACCGGTGCGATCACGTTGTCCAGCACGGTAAGCGCCGGCAGCAGATGATAGCGCTGGAAGACGAAGCCGACCTGCTGCCGGTAGCGGGACAGGGCCTTCCGGCCGAGAGAGGTGATCTCGATGTCGTCCACCGTCACGGTGCCCCGGTCGGCCTGTTCGATCGCGCCGATCAGATGCAGCAGGGTGGACTTGCCGGAGCCGCTGGGACCGGTAAGCGCCAGCACCGATCCGGCGGTCACCTCCAGCGAGACGTCGTCGACGGCGGTCAGCCGCTCGGTGCCGGTGTGGAACTGGCGGACCAGCCCGCTGATGCGGATGGTGCTGCCGGTGCCCGGGTCCATAGCCACTCCTGAGCCGGTGTCGGTGCGGTGAAGGGGTGTGTGACCGCGGAGGTGGAGGCTGGGCACCCCCACCGTCCGCACCGGATGGCCAGCACGACGCGCGGCTGGGTCGCGTCTCCCCGTGTGCTCTTTATACAGTGCTCCATACATTGTTACAATGCAAGAGGGGGGAAGGGGGAGAAGACGGTGGCGATCCAGCATGCGGTCCTGGCCCTGTTGGCCGGTGGCCCGAGCTACGGCTACGAGTTGAAGGGCTCGTTCGAGGCGGCGGTCGGGCCGCAGTGGGGGCCGCTCAACATCGGGCACCTCTACCAGATCCTGGACCGGCTGTCCCGGGACCGGCTGGTGGTCGCCGAGCGGCACGCCCAACCGGTCAAGCCGGACCGGGTGGTCTACGAGATCACTGCCGAAGGCCGGGCCGAGTTGGCCCGTTGGCTCGCCGAGCCGAGCCCGCGCAGCGGCGGCTTCCGCGACGACTTCTTCCTGAAGGTCACCGCCGCGGCCCGGTCCGGCTCGCCGGAGACGGTACGAACCGTGCTCAGTAATCAGCGCGGACACCTCATGCGTGAGCTGCGCAACCTGGACGGGCTGCGTCGCGGCGCGGCGGATCCGGTGGTGATGCTGCTGCTCACCGCCGCGAGTCGGCACGTCGAGGCGGACCTCGCCTTCGTCGACGACGCCGAGTCGGTGTTGCTGGCCGAGGGCGGCGCTGCGCTCGCGGGCCTCGTTGCCGAGGTGCCGAAAGCCAGCGGCCCGGTCCGGCCCGCGTCGTCTGCCGCGTCCGGTCCGGCCCGCGCCGCTGGCTGAACTCGCCCGGCCCGCGCCGGCCCGGCGAACACCGGGCCGGTCGGCGGGTCGGCGGGTCGTGCCGGACGGTGGCGGCGGAGGGCGTACGGCTGGGTCAGCGCTCCCAGCTGGCATCCCGCAGCCGGGACACCGCCTCGGTGAGCACCTCCGGGCGTTTGCAGAAGGCGAACCGGACCAGCCGCCGGCCGGCCTCCGGGTCGTCGTAGAAGACCTGGGTGGGTACGGCCACCACACCGCACCGCTCGGGCAGCGCCCGGCAGAACTCGACGCCGTCGGAGCCGCCGAGAGCGGTGATGTCGGCGGTGACGAAGTAGGTCCCCTCCGGCGTGAGCACGTCGAAACCGGCGTCGGTCAGCCCGCCGACGAGTTGGTCCCGGCGGGCCCGCTGACCCGCTTCGAACTCGGTGAAGTACGCGTCGGGCAGGGCCAGCGCCACCGCGACCGCCGGTTGCAGGGGCCCGGCGTTGACGAAGGTGAGGAACTGCTTCACCCGCAGCAGCGCCGAGACCAGGACGGCCGGGCCGCTCGCCCAGCCGACCTTCCAGCCGGTGCAGGAGAAGGTCTTGCCGGCCGAGGAGATGCGCAGGGTGCGCTCACGCATGCCGGGCAGCGTCGCCAGCGGCACGTGCCCGGCGGCGGCGTCGGCGAAGACCAGGTGCTCGTACACCTCGTCGGTGACCGCGTACGCCCCGTGTTCCTGGCACAGCTCGGCGATCAGCGACAGCTCGGCCGGGGTGAACACCTTCCCCGTCGGGTTGTGCGGTGAGTTCAGCAGCACCAGCCGGGTACGCGGGCCGAACGCGGTGCGCAGCGCCGCCGGATCGAAGGCGTACCGTCCGTCGAGGTCGGGGCGCAGCGTGACCGGTCGCCGCACCGCGCCGGCCAGTGCTATCGAGGCGGCGTACGAGTCGTAGTACGGCTCGAAGCAGACCACCTCGTCACCCGGTTCGCAGAGGGCGAGGATCGCCGCGGCGATCGCCTCGGTGGCCCCGGCGGTGATCACCACCTCGCCGTCCGGGTCGTACTCAAGTCCCCAGAACCGGCGCTGGTGGGCTGCCACGGCCGCCCGCAGCTCGGGGATGCCGGGGCCGGGTGGGTACTGGTTGCGGCCGGTGCGCAGCGCCTCGGCTGCGGCGGCGAGCATCTCCGGCGGGCCGTCGGTGTCCGGAAAGCCCTGGCCGAGGTTCACCGCACCGGTGCGGACGGCGAGGGCGGACATCTCGGCGAAGATCGTCGTGCCGAACGGGCGCATCCGGCTCACCAGCGGGTCGACATCGGTGCTCGTCACGCCCGTCAGGGTACGGGTGCGAGCCGTCGTCGTACCCGGACCAAGCTGGGTGCTTTGTGGCGTGCATCACCGAGCGACGCCCGATCGCTCAGATTGAGTGATTATTTACCCGTCTTTCGCGCAGATATATTGAGCGAAACTGGTTAGGCTGCCACCCATGTGTGGAATCGTGGGGTACGCCGGTGGTCGACCGGCGCTCGGCATCGTGCTGGACGGGCTGCGCCGGCTGGAGTACCGCGGCTACGACTCGGCGGGCGTCGCCGTCGTCTGCGACGGGGAACTGCTGAGCGAGAAGAAGGCCGGCAAGCTCGCCAATTTGGAGAAGCTGCTCTCCGAGCGCGCCGCCGAGGACCCGGCCGGTTGTGCCGCCAGCCCGATCGGCATCGGTGACGGCACCACCGGCATCGGCCACACCCGGTGGGCCACCCACGGCGGACCCACCGACCGCAACGCCCACCCGCACCTGTCGCCCGACGGCCGGGTCGCGGTGATCCACAACGGCATCATCGAGAACTTCGCCAAGCTCCGCACCGAGCTGGAGGAGGAAGGCGTCCAGTTCGCCAGCGACACCGACACCGAGTGCGCCGCGCACCTGATCGCCAAGGCGCTGGCCGAGCTGCGGGCGGCCGGTCAGCCGGACGGGCCGCAGCTGCTCGCCGCCGCCATGCGAGTGGTCTGTCAGCGGCTGGAGGGCGCGTTCACGCTGCTCGCGGTGGACGCTGCGGTGCCCGGCGCGGTGGTCGGCGCGCGACGCAATTCGCCGCTTGTGGTCGGCCGTGGCAACGGGGAGAACTACCTGGCCAGTGACGTCGCCGCGTTCATCGAGTACACCCGCGAGGCGGTCGAGCTGGGCCAGGACCAGATCGTCCTGATCACCCCGGAGAGCATCGAGATCACCGACTTCGCCGGCCAGCCCGCCAGCGGCAAGGACTTCCACATCGACTGGGACTCCTCGGCGGCGGAGAAGGGCGGCTACGACTGGTTCATGCTCAAGGAGATCGCCGAGCAGCCGGCGGCCGTCGCCGACACCCTGCTCGGCCGGCTGACCGAGGCCGGCGAGATCATGCTCGACGAGGTCCGGCTCAGCGACCAGGATCTGCGCGACGTCGACAAGGTCTTCATCGTCGCCTGCGGCACCTCGTACCACGCCGGGATGGTGGCCAAGTACGCCATCGAGCACTGGACCCGGGTCCCCTGCGAGGTGGAGCTGGCCAGCGAGTTCCGCTACCGCGACCCGGTGCTCGACCGGTCCACCCTGATCGTGGTGATCTCGCAGTCCGGCGAGACCATGGACACGCTTATGGCGCTGCGGCACGCCAAGGAGCAGAAGGCCCGGGTGCTGGCCATCTGCAACACCAACGGCTCCACCATCCCCCGGGAGTCCGACGCCGTGCTCTACACCCACGGCGGGCCGGAGATCGCCGTCGCCTCCACCAAGGCGTTCCTCACCCAGATCGTCGCCTGCTACCTGATCGGCCTGCACCTCGCGCAGGTGCGGGGCGTCAAGTACGCCGACGAGGTGGCGGCCGTGGTGGAACAGCTGCACCAGGTGCCGGAGAAGCTGCGGGAGCTGCTCGGGCGGATCGAACCGGTCCGCGAGCTGGCCCGCGAGTTGCGCGCCGAGCCGACCGTGCTCTTCATCGGCCGGCACGTCGGCTACCCGGTGGCGCTGGAAGGTGCCCTCAAGCTCAAGGAACTGGCGTACATGCACGCCGAGGGCTTCGCTGCGGGCGAGCTGAAGCACGGCCCGATCTCGCTCATCGACCAGGGCACCCCGGTGATCTGCGTGGTGCCCTCGCCGGTCGGCCGCGGCCTGCTGCACGACAAGGTCGTCTCCAACATCCAGGAGGTACGCGCCCGCGGTGCCCGGACCATCGTGATCGCCGAGGAGGGCGACCAGTCCGTCGTCCGGTACGCCGACCACCTGATCTACGTGCCGCGTACGCCGACGTTGCTGGCGCCGCTGGTGACCACCGTGCCGTTGCAGGTCTTCGCGGCCGAGATCGCCGCCGCCCGGGGACACGACGTCGACCAGCCGCGCAACCTCGCCAAGTCCGTCACCGTCGAGTAGTGACCGGCCGGGGCGGTCGCACCGATCGCCCCGGCTCACTGGCCCAGCACCACCCGCGCCATGCCGTCGAGCGCCGGATTGGCCGGATGCCAGTAGCCGGTGTGGCCGTACCGTCCGCTGGGGAAGGTCCGACCGCCGAAGCTCGCCTCGGCCGGGTCGCGCCCGAACCAGCGTTCGTCGCCCGGCCCGGCCAGCAGGTCCGCGATCGTGTTTACCGGAGAGGCACCGAGCACCGCCTGCCGGGCCAGGTCGTCGGGTGGGCGGGTCAGCCGGATCACGTCGTCCGGCGCGGTGCTGGCCCACACCTGCCCCGGCGGGACATTCAGCTCGGCGGCGTGTGCCACGCCGACCCCGGGCGAGCCGACGAAGACCAGCGCGTCCGCGGCGAGCCCGTGGTCGCGGGCGGCGGTGCCCACCACCAGTGAGCCGTAGCTGTGCCCCAGCACGGTCTGCCGGGCCGGCGGATCGTCGTGGGTGGCCCGCAGCCCCTCCTGGAACCGGTGCAGCGCGTCGCCCGCCGCGCGGGCCTGCCCGTCCCGGGCCGCCTCGTGGAGGAAATCCGGGGCGTCGTAGTCCAGCCAGAGCACCGCCGAGGTCTCCTCGCCCGGCGCCAGCTCGGCGCAGCGGGACAGCACCCGGGCCGCGCGCCCCAGCTCGTCGGTGGCGTCGTCGAGCCCGGCGGTCATCCCCGGTACGTAGGTAAGTACACCGGCGGCCCGGTCCGGGTTGCCGAGCGCCACCACCGTCCGCCCTTCGCCGCCGGTGTCCAGCCCGAGCAGGTAGGCGCGGGGTGGCTGATCCGAGGCCAGCCGGGCGGCGAGCGCGTCCAGGCCGGCCAGGGCGGCATCGACGCGGCGCAGCCCGGACAGCTCGACCGGCCCGCGCGGCACCCGGGCCAGCAGCCGGTCCCACTGGGCTAGCAACTCCTCCCGCCGGACCCCGAGCAGCAGCCGGTTGGCCTGGTCACGAGCGGCGGCCGGTACCCCGTCCAGACCGGCGACCAGCTCCGGTTCGTGCCCCACCAGCCAGCGCCGTTGGGCCGGGGTGAGCCCGGCCCACCAGCGGTTGACCAGCGCGGGGTCGCTGCCCGGCGCGGGCCGGTGCGGTCCGGGCGCGGCGACCCAGCCGGAGCCGGCGTCCGCCGCCAGCTGCCCGAGGCGCTCGGCGGCCTCCCGATCGGCGGCGGTGGCCAGCGCGAGCGCGCCGTGCACGGCGGCGGAGACCGGGATCACCGTGGGGCCGGCAAGGTCGGCTCGCACCCGGCTCGGGTCGGGGCGGGCCCGTCCCCACCTGTCGATCAGCACCCCGGCGGTGTCGGCAAGCGCCACCGCCGCGGCCAGCCGGGCCCGGGCGGCCGCCAGCCGCGCGGCGAACTCAGCGAGGACCTGGTCGACCTCGATCACGGCCGGCACGAGCGTGACCAGCTCGGCGCGCAGGCCGGTGAGCCGGGACCCGGCTGAGCCGGCGGCCCGGCCCGACCAACCCGAGCGCAGCGCCGTCGCGCTGTCGACCAGCTCGTCGGCCCGCCGCTCGGCCGGCCCGGCCAGGCTCGCCCAGGCGGTGCCGGTGGCTCGCCAGGCCGCCGGATCGACCGAGCTGAGCTGCGCGTAGCCGACAGGTGCAGGGTCGCTCACCGGAACAGCTCAGACAACCGGGTGGCGGCCCGCGCGTCCACCGACTCGTACGCCCCGGCGGCGGCGCGCAGCGCGGCACCGGTGTCCACGATCCGGCCGCCGAGCCGGGCGGACCAGCCCTGCACCGCCTCCTCCAGGACGGCCAGCGCCGCCGCTGCCGACCAGCCCGGTGCCGGCGCGGTCAGCCCCGGCACGCCGGCCACCAGCCCGTGCGCCAGCCGATGGCCGGTGTCCCCGAGCGACCGCCCGATCCGGTGCAGCAGCTCCGGCTGCACGGTCAACTCCTGCTCGGTCATCCGCCCTCCCCGTACCCCTGACACCTGCGCCGACGACGCTAGGTCGCGCCGGGTGCCGGGGACGTGCCCTGTGGACAACGGGCGGCGGGCGTACCCCCGGTCTGTCCACAGGCGTTGCCCGGGACGCGGCGGGCGGCTATCTTGCGGCCTCCGCGCCGGTAGGGTGGGCCGGGTGATCGTCGCTGTCGGTATCGACGTGGTGCTGGTCGACCGGTTCGCCCGGGCGCTGGACCGCACGCCGCCACTTGTCGACCGGCTGTTCACCGCGGCCGAGCGGTACACCGCAGCCGGCGCGCCCCGGTCGCCCGAGTCGATGGCGGCCCGCTTCGCCGCGAAGGAGGCGGTGGCCAAGGCCCTCGGTGCGCCGACCGGGCTGCGCTGGCACGACTGCGAGGTCGTGCCGGACGCGGACGGGCGGCCCTGGCTGGCTGTCTCGGGCACGGTCGCGGCGGCGGCCACCGAACGCGGCATCAGTCGTTGGCATCTCTCGCTGTCGCACGACGGTGGGATCGCCTCCGCCATGGTTGTGGCGGAGGGCTGAGCGTCGGACGCGCCCGGGGCGCGGGGAACGAGGTCGGGAATGAGGCCGGTCTGGCGGGTGGCGGACGTGCGGACGGCGGAGCAGGCGCTGATGGCCACGCTTCCGCCCGGCACGCTGATGCAGCGCGCCGCCGCCGGGTTGGCCCGCCGCTGCGCGCTGCTGCTGGCCGAGCGGGGTGGGGTGTACGCCGCGCCGGTGCTGCTGCTCGTGGGCTCCGGTGACAACGGTGGCGACGCGTTGTACGCCGGTGCCCGCCTGGCCCGGCGCGGGGCGGCCGTGTCGGCGTTGCTGTTGCGCCCGGACCGCGCCCACGCCGAGGGGCTGGCCGCGCTGCGGGCCGCCGGTGGCCGGGTGGTGGACCGCCCGCCGGCAACGGTCGACCTGGTGCTCGACGGGATCGTGGGCATCGGCGGCCAGGGTGGGCTGCGGGAGACCGCCGAGCAACTGGCGGCGAGCCTGGTGCGGCACCGGGGGCGCGATGGTGCCCGGGCGACGGTGGTCGCGGTGGACGTGCCCAGCGGGGTGGCGGTGGACACCGGTGCGGTGCCGCTTACCGCGTCCGGCCGGCCCAACGCCGTACGGGCCGACGTCACGGTGGCCTTCGGCGCGCTGAAGCCGGCCCTGGCGGTCGGACCCGCTGCCGCGCTGGCCGGGCAGGTGGAACTGGTGGACATCGGGCTGACGCCCTGGCTGCGGGGCAGCCCGGCGCTGCGGGTGGTGGAGTTGTCGGACGTGGTCGACTGGTGGCCCCGGCTCGGTCCGGCCGCGGAGAAGTACACCCGGGGCGTGGTCGGGTTGGCCACCGGCTCGGCGACGTACCCGGGCGCGGCGGTGCTCTCTGTCGGTGGCGCGTTGGCCGGGCCGACCGGCCTGGTCCGCTACGCCGGCAGTGCCCGGGACGAGGTGCTGCGCCGACACCCGTCGGTGATCGCGTCCGGCCGGGTGGTCGACGCGGGCCGGGTGCAGGCCTGGGTCTGCGGCTCGGGGCTGGGCACCGACGAGCAGGCCGCCGCCGAGCTGCGGGCGGTGCTCGCCGCGCCGGTGCCGGTGGTGCTGGACGCCGACGCGTTGACCCTGCTGGTGGACGGCTCGCTCGCGGACCAGTTGCGGCGGCGCGACGCACCCATCGTGGTCACCCCGCATGATCGGGAGTTCACCCGGCTCTGTGGCGAGGAGCCCGGCGGCGACCGGGTCGCCGCCACGCTGCGGCTGGCCGCCTGGATGAACGCCGTGGTGCTGCTCAAGGGGGACCGCACGGTGATCGGCACGCCGGACGGCCGGGCGTACGTCAACCCGACCGGCACTCCGGCACTGGCGACCGGGGGAACCGGCGACGTACTGGCCGGACTGCTCGGTTCGCTGCTCGCCGCCGGGCTGCCGGCGGAGCGGGCCGCCGCCGCGGCGGCGTACCTGCACGGGCTGGCCGGTCGGGAGGCGGCCCGGGGCGGTCCGGTCACCGCCCCGGACGTGGCCGCCGCGCTGCGTCCCGTGCTGGCCCGGCTGCCCTGACCCCCCGCCCGCCCCACCCGGTCTGGGCGGGGTTGGCCTGGGGTGATCAGCGCGGAAAGTAGGGTGGGGGCATGTGGCAGGCCGAGGTACGCGTGGATCTTGACGCGATCCGGGAGAACGTCAGCCGGCTCTGCGCCGGCACCACCGCCGAGCTGATGGCGGTGGTGAAGGCCGACGGCTACGGGCACGGCATGGTCCCGGCGGCCCGGGCCGCGCTCGACGCCGGGGCGGCCTGGCTGGGCGTCTGCACCCTGGACGAGGCGCTGACCCTGCGCGCCGCCGGCATCGACGCGCCGGTGCTGGCCTGGCTGCTCGTGCCCGGGCTGCCGCTGCACGCCGGCGTCGCGGCCGACGTGGACCTGGGAGTGGCGAGCCTGCCGCAGCTCGACGAGATGATCGAGGCGAGTCGCCGGGCGGGCCGCCCGGCCCGGCTGCACCTGAAGATCGACACTGGGCTGGCCCGGGGCGGCGCGACGGTCACCGACTGGCCGGCCCTGCTCGACGCCGCCGCCAAGGCACAGGCCGACGGCCTGGTCGAGGTGGTCGGGGTGTGGAGCCACTTCGTGTACGCGGACATGCCCGGTCACCCGACCACCGACCGGCAGTTGGCCGTCTTCCACGAGGGCCTGGCGATGGTCGAGCGGGCCGGGCTACGCCCGCGCTACCGGCACCTGGCCAACTCGGCCGCCACGCTGACCCGGCCCGACACCCACTTCGACCTGGTCCGGCCGGGGTTGGCCGTCTACGGCCTCTCCCCGGTGGCCGGGGAGACCTACGGGTTGCGTCCGGCGATGACCGCCCGCGCCCGGGTGATGCTGACCAAGCGCGTGTCGGCTGGCTCCGGCGTCTCGTACGGCCACACGTACACCACCGAGGGCGAGGCGAACCTGGCCGTGGTGCCGCTCGGCTACGCCGACGGAGTGCCGCGACACGCCTCGAACGCCGGGCCGGTGCAGCTCGGCGGCCGTCGGCGGATCATCTCCGGGCGGGTCTGCATGGACCAGTTCGTCCTCGACTGCGGCGACGATCCGGTGGCCGCCGGTGACGTGGTCACCCTCTTCGGCGACGGCGCCGACGGCGGACCCACCGCCGACGACTGGGCCGAGGCGGTCGACACGATCAACTACGAGATCGTCACCCGGTTCGGCAGCAGCCGGGTACCGCGGGTCTATGACGGTGAGTAGTCGACAGCTGATCCCCCGGCCGCGTACCGCTGCCGGGAAGGCGGCCGGTCTGGTCGGCGCCGCGCTCGGGGTGGCCGCCGCGGTCACCGCCGCCGGGGTCGCCACCGAACGTGCCCTGGTCCGCCGGCTGAAGGCCGACCCCACCGACCCGTACGCCGACGAGGTCTTCGGTGCGCAGCGGTACGACGCGGCGTACGAACTGGAGATGCCCGACGGCACCGACATCCACGTCGAGGTGGTCGAGCCGACCCGGCCGGTCGCGGGCAACCCGACGGTGCTGCTGGTGCACGGCTTCTGCCTGGACATGGGCACCTTCCACTTCCAGCGCAAGCTGCTCGCCGAGCGGGGCGAGCACCGGATCGTCGCGTACGACCAGCCTGGGCACGGCCGCTCGGGGCGGCTGGAGAGCGGCGAGTACGACCTGGTGGCGCTCGGGCACACGCTGCGTCGGGTGATCGACGAGGTGGCGCCGGAGGGTCCGCTGGTGCTGGTCGGTCACTCGATGGGCGGCATGACCATCATGGCGCTTGCCGAGCTGTATCCGGAGATGTTCGGCGACCGGGTGGTGGGCACCGTGCTGATGGCCACCTCGGGCGGGCTGATGGCGGAGACGAAGCTGGTCGCGCCGGCCCTGCTCGGCCGGGTGGGTGGCCCGGTGCTGCACGTGGCCGGCAGCGTCACCCGGTACGGCGGCCCGGTGATCGACCGGGCCCGCCGCTCGACCAGCAACGTGGCCTGGCTGCTCACCCGCAGGTACGGCTTCGGCACCCCCCGGCCGAGCCCGGCGCTGGTCTCCTACGTGGAGGCGATGAACTCGCGTACCTCCGCCGACACGGTGACCCGCTACCTGCGCACCCTGGCCACGCACTCCCGGTTCCCGGCGCTGGCCGCGCTGGAGGGGACGCCGGTGCTGGTGATCGTCGGTGACAAGGACATGATCACACCGATGACCCACTCGGAGGAGATCGTCCGGCGCCTGCCGCACGCCGAGTTCGTCAAGATCCACGATAGTGGGCACGTGGTGATGCTTGAGCACGCCGACGAGGTAAACGCCGCACTGATCGGCTTCCTCGACACCTGTGAGGGGGCACGGCGGTGATCCGGGTCGAGTTGCCGACCGCCGCCGACACGCACGCCTTCGGTCGGCGGCTTGCCAGCCTGCTGGGCCCCGGCGACCTGGTGCTGCTCACCGGCCCGCTGGGCGCCGGCAAGACCGCGTTGACCCAGGGGGTGGGTGCCGGGCTGGGGGTGCTCGGTGACGTCACCTCGCCGACCTTCGTGATCGCCCGGGTGCACCGGCCCGACCCGGCGGCCGGGCGGGGGGTGCCGCTGGTGCACGCCGACGCGTACCGGCTCGGCGACGCGGGCGACCCCCGGGCCGAGATCGACGACCTCGATCTGGACGCCTCGGTCGACGAGTCGGTGACGGTGGTCGAGTGGGGTGAAGGGCTGGTCGAGCAGCTGGCCGAGGCGCACCTGCGGATCCGGCTCGACCGGCGGGAAGACGACACCCGGGTGGCGGAACTGGAGCCGGTCGGCGGCGACTGGGCACGACGCCTGGCGGCCCTGGGCTGAGCGCTGTCGTACCCACTGCCTACAGTGCCCGCAGACGATCCGACCGGAAAGGCCGCCGATGCCCGACGATGTTGCCACCCTGGACCTGCCGGCACTGCTGCCGGAGGAGTGGCGGGCGGCGCTCGCCCCGCACCTCGATCCGGCCCGCACGGCCGCGCTCGGCGAGTTCGTCGCCCGGGAATACGCCACCGGCACGGTCTTCCCGCCGGTCGAGGACCTCTTCTCGGCCTATCGGCACTTCGCGCCCGTGGACTGCCGGGTGCTGATCCTGGGCCAGGACCCCTACCACCGCGCCGGCCAGGCGCACGGCCTCAGCTTCAGCGTGCGCGAGGGGGTGTCGGTGCCGCCGTCGCTGCGCAACGTCTTCAAGGAGCTGGGCGAGGACCTGGGCGTGCCGAAGCCGCGCAGCGGCAATCTCGACGGCTGGGCGGCGCAGGGTGTGCTGCTGCTCAACTCGGTGCTGACCGTGCGGCAGGGCACCCCGGGCTCGCACGCCAACCGGGGCTGGGAGGAGTTCACCGACGCCACCATCCGGGCGCTCGACGCCCTGGGGACGCGTGTGGTGTTCCTGCTCTGGGGTGGCTACGCGCGCAAGAAGGCGGCGCTGGTCACCAACCCACGGCACGTGGTGCTGGAGGCGGGTCACCCGAGCCCGATGAATCCGCGTGGCTTCCTGGGCAGCCGGCCGTTCAGCGCGGCCAACAAGGCCCTCGCCGATGCCGGCCTGCCCACCATCGACTGGGAGCGCACGGCCGGCTGAGCGGTCGGCCTGGCCTGTGGCGTGGTCAGGGCGTTGCGGGCGGGCCGGCCGCGCGACTGCGGTAACGGCGGAGCAGTTCGGCCGCGCGCGGCTCGGTCAGCTCGACCTGCACCAGCGGCACCACCTGGTAGCTCCGCTCACCGTGCCGGATCTCGATCGAATCGGGCAGCTCGTCGCACATGCTTGCTCGCAGCTCGCCGTACCGGGTCAACCACCGGTGCGCGCCGGGCTCCTCCGGCTCCACGTGCAGGCCGCCCCACTCGCTCCACCGCTCGTTCCAGCGTTGCGCGTAGGCGGAAATCAGCCACGCGGTGAAGGCGGCGGAGTCCCGCCAGCGGACAGCGATCTCGACCCCGTCGGCGGGTACCGGCGCGCCCTGGAGAACCGCTGCGGTGCTGCCGGTGAGCAGATACCGCAACTCGCCGAGCGCGCGCTGCATCCGGTCCAGCGGCAGGTCCTCGATCCGGTCGGCCAGCGGCCGTGCGGCCATCTCAGCCAACCGGTCATCGAGGTGTGCGTCGAGTGGCTCGACCGTCACCGTGAGCTGCCGCTCCAGCGCCTCGAAAACCCGCTCCACCAACTCGATACTGGGCAGGCGTTTTCCCTTTTCAAGGTTCGCCAGGGTGCTCTGGCCTACGCCGGCCAACTCGGCCAAGGCGCGCTGGGTCAGTTGCTGGTTGCCCCGCTCCCGGCGAAGAGCGGCGGCGATCTGTTCCGCGAGACGGCCTCCGGTCATCCCCGGATGGTGGCCCACACCGCATCGCGCGTGTCCACAGAGACGGATTCACGTCAGTCCGGAGCCGCAGCCAGTGAGAGAAAAAAGAGACCGGCAACAGGACTGACGCCCTGCTGCCGATCTCTCTAGTGCCGTGATTTCACAGCGAAATAAATATTTCACTGTGAAATCACGGCACCTGTACCAATCGCTCCGGTCGGCTTGGCCGTTGGTAGCGGGGGTTACCGGGCGGCGAGCGCCTCGGTCGCCGGGATCCAGCTGCTCTCGTCGTCGACGTCGGTCACCTTGACGGACTCCGCGATCCTGGTCATCTCCGCGGCAGAAAGCTCCCCGGTGTTCTGCACCTGCACCTGCACGGTGCCCGCCGCGTTCCAGACGTTGCAGAACGGCGTGCTGGCATGCGGGTAGCACCGCGTCCCGCCGGCCTCGGCCTGCTGGTTGGAGTTCGTGCTGGGCGTGACGAAGATGCTGAAGCTGCCCGGGACCGGTTCGCCGTCGGCACCGCCGTACGGCTGGGTCAGTCCGGTGGCCGCCGGGGCCGGGTTGGCGAAGGTCGCGCCGCCGTGGTCGCCGTCGTCGGCTGCGGCGATGCCGTTCAGACCGGGCAGGGCACCCGAGCCGATCTCGATCGGGGTGTAGCCGGCGGGCACGTAGCCCACCCGGAAGGGCAGCCTGGCCGGCGTCACCGGGCTGGGCTTGAGCGCGGTGACCAGCGCCGACAGGTCCTCGATGGAGGGGTCGGGGCCGGTGGCGAAGGCGGTGACGACGGCCCACGCGTCGTCGGCGTACTCCCAGGCCAGCTGCCGGCCCGGCGGGTCGATGGTCGACTGGACCGCCCGGTGCCCGGCCACCGTCAGCGGCGTGCCGTCGGTGATCCCCGACGGGTCGAACGCACCCGGCCGGTAGAGCGTCAGGTACGCGAAGTGCGCTCCGTCGGCCTCCGGGGTGCGGTCTCTGCCGGGGCGTCCCTTGCGGGCCTGTTCCCGCTCCTTCTCCATCTCCTTCTCTTCCTCCGGGGTGACCGACCCGTACCTGCTGGTCTTGCCGATCTGGTACACCGGCGCGATCTGGTAGGCGGTGGAGGCCACGATCGGGTCGTGCACCCGGAACTTGCCGGCCTCGAACGCGGCGAAGGTGAAGCTGAACGCCGGGGCGTCCGGCCACGAGGCGTCGGTGCTCTGGCCGGCACCGGCGACGATCGTGGTCGACTGGTCCGGCGTGGCCAGGGTGGTCGACGCTCCCGACGTGGCCGACGTCAGCGCGAACGCGCCGGCCACCGCGACCACGACCAGCCCGGCCGCACCGGCGGAGGCGAAGCCGGCCCGGCGGCGACGTTCGGCCCGGCGGCCGGCCGCGATGATCTCGTCGGCGCTGAGCGCCAGTGGTGGCTCGTCCTCCGTCACCGCGTCCACGACCTCATGCAACTGCACTTTCCCACTCCTCAACTCGATCTCCATTGAGACTGATCCGGTCTGTCGCGAGCAGCGCACGGAGCTTGGCGAGCCCGCGCGAGGTCTGGCTCTTTGCTGTCCCGACGTTGCAGCCCATGACCTGGGCCGTGTCCTCCAGGCTCAGCCCCAGGTAGTGCCGGAGGATCACGGCGGCACGCTGGCGGGCGGGCACGGCGGCCAACGCCGCCCTGATCCGCAGCCGCTCGTCGGTCACGCCGTTCGGGTCACCCATCGGGACGTCCGGAACGGCGTCACCGGCGGACCGCTCCCGTCCCCGGCGCCAGGGCTTGCGGGTCTCGTCGACGGCGGCCCGGTACACCATGGTCTTGACGTACAGGTCCGGCCGGTCCAGCTTGCGCCAGCGCGGGTAGAGCTTGATCAGCGAGTTGGCGACGGCGTCCTCCGCCGCGTGCCAGTCCCCGCAGGTCACGTACGCCAGCTTGCGTAACGACCCCATCTGGGCCGTCACGAATTCCCGGAACGCTTGCTCGTCTGCGGCCTTCAAATCTGGCCTCCTCCTTCAGGCGGAGGTGGAACGGTGGCAACGAGACCAGGGGTTGCACGGCGAACGAAAGTAGTCGTCCTGTCGCGTTCCGTGGCCGGCCCGGCCGTCATGGGTGCCGTCCGGGAGCGGGCGGCCGTCACGGGCCGGACAGTGGTGCGGCTAGGCTGGTTCATTGTGCTCGTACTGGTGGTGGACAGCTCGACCCCGGCGGTGACGGCGGCGCTCGTCGAGGTCACCGCGAGTGGCGTGACGATCCGGGCGCAGCGGTGCACGGTCGACGCGCGGGCACATGGCGAGCTGCTCGCACCACAGGTGGACGCGGTTCTCGCCGAGGTCGGCGCCCGCCCGGCCGACCTGGGCGCGATCGTCGCCGGGCTCGGCCCCGGCCCGTTCACCGGGCTGCGGGTGGGCCTGGTCACCGCCGCCACCATGGCCCAGGTGCTCGGCGTTCCCGCGTACGGTGTCTGCTCGCTCGACGCGATCGGTCACCCGGCGGCGGCCGGCGAACCGGTGCTGGCGGCGAGCGACGCGCGGCGGCGGGAGGTCTACTGGGCGGTCTACGACGGTGCCGGCCAGCGCCTGGTCGGTCCGGAGGTCGGCGCACCCGGGGTGGCCGCCGAACGGGCCCGGGACCTGGCCGTCACCGCCGCGGTCGGCGACGGCGCACACCGCTACGCCGACATCCTGGGACTGCCCCTGCGACCCGAACCGCGCTACCCGGACGCGACCGCGCTCGCCACCCTGGCGGCCGAGCGGATCCGGGCCGGCGCGCCCGGTGATCCGCTGACCCCGCTCTACCTGCGCCGCCCGGACGCGGTGGCGGCGACCGCGCGCAAGCCGGTCCTGCCATGAGCGAGCTCGGTAGGTTCCGCTGGTGGCACATCGACGAGGTGCTGCCGATCGAGGCGGACCTCTTCGGCGCCGAGCAGTGGTCCGCCGCGATGTTCTGGAACGAGTTGGCCCACGGACACTACTACCAGGTCGCGACCGACGACGACGGCGCGGTGCTCGGCTACGCCGGGCTCGCCGTCGCGCCGCCGGACGAGGCGTGGGTGCAGAACATCGCGGTGCGGCGGGAGGCGCAGCGCGGGGGCATCGGGCGGCTGCTGCTGGAGGCGCTGCTCGCCGAGGCCGCCAGGCAGGGCGTACGCGCCGTGCTGCTGGAGGTCGCGGCGGACAACGCACCGGCCCAGCGGCTCTACGCGACCTACGGGTTCGAACCGATCGGCGTACGCCGTGGCTACTACCAACCGAGCAACACCGACGCGCTGGTTATGCAGCGCATCCAGGACTGAGACTCCCATGGCTGACGAACCACTGATCCTCGGCATCGAAACCTCGTGCGACGAGACCGGTGTCGGCATCGTACGGGGACACACCCTGCTCGCCGACGCGCTTGCGTCAAGCGTGGAGCAGCACGCCCGGTTCGGCGGGGTGGTGCCCGAGGTGGCCAGCCGGGCGCACCTGGAGGCCATCGTGCCGACCATGCAACGGGCGCTGACCGAGGCGGGGGTGACGCTCGCCGACATCGACGCGATCGCGGTCACCGCCGGTCCGGGCCTGGCCGGGGCGTTGCTGGTCGGCGTGGCGGCGGCCAAGGGGTACGCGGTCGCCGCCGAGAAGCCGGTCTACGGGGTGAACCATCTGGCCGCGCACGTCGCCGTGGACACCCTGGAGCACGGTCCGCTGCCCGAGCCCGCGATCGCGCTGCTGGTCTCCGGGGGGCACTCGTCCCTGCTGCTCGTCGACGACCTGGCCCGAGGCGTGACGCCGCTCGGCGCCACCATCGACGACGCGGCCGGTGAGGCGTTCGACAAGATCGCCCGGCTGCTCGGCCTGCCCTTTCCCGGTGGCCCGTACATCGACCGGGAGGCGCGGGCCGGTGACCCGGCGGCCATCGCCTTCCCGCGCGGGCTCACCGCAGCCAAGGATCTCGACAGGCACCGCTACGACTTCTCGTTCTCGGGGTTGAAGACCGCGGTGGCCCGCTGGGTGGAGGCGCGGCAGCGGGCCGGTGAGCCGGTGCCGGTCGCCGACGTGGCGGCCTCCTTCCAGGAGGCGGTCTGCGACGTGCTGGTCGGCAAGGCGCTGGACGCCTGCCGCAGCAGCGGCGTGGAGACCCTGGTGATCGGCGGGGGAGTGGCGGCCAACTCGCGGCTGCGGGCGCTGGCCGAGCAGCGGGCCGCCCGGCACGGCATCCGGGTACGCGTACCCCGGCCCGGGCTGTGCACCGACAACGGCGCGATGGTGGCGGCGCTCGGCTCGCACCTGGTCGCCTCGGGCGTCGCGCCGAGCCGGCTCGACCTGCCCGCGGATTCGGCGATGCCGCTGACCACGGTCAGCGTCTGAGGGAGGACGGCGACGTGATCGTACGGATGTGGGAGGCGCGGGCGGAACCGTACGCGCTCGCCGACCTGATCACCTGGGTCTGCGACACCGCCCTGCCCGAGTTCGAGCACGACCCGCTGCACCTGTCGAGCGAGGTCTTCTCCTCCACCGACCACCGGGTCGTGGTGATCTCAAAGTGGCGTAGCAGCCCCCGGCCGCTGCCCGAACCGCCGGTGATGCTGTTGGCCCGGCCCGCGCACTCGTGGGACTTCACCCAGGTCGACCGCTGAGTCCCGCCGACCGCTGAGCCCTGGCGGCGTGCACCCGTCCAGCGGTCAGCGGATGGTCACCGTGGTGGTGGCGGTGGAGCGGTCGATCTCGCTGGTCCGGGCGCTGATCCGCAGTTGCCAGTCACCGGCCACCGGAAAGTGGATCTCGGCGCTGCCGTGGTGCGGTTCCAGCGCGAAGACGTCGACGGTGATCGGTTCGATGCCGGCCTCGGGCAGGGCGGCGGTGATCGTCCACTCGGCCACCGGCAACTCCTTGGCCTGCGGCGTGTAGACGTAGGCGTGCAGGCTGTTGGCGGTGCCGGCGACCGCTGGGTAGATGTCGAACTGGAGGGTGAACAGGTCGGTGGTGAGCGACTGCGCCACGCCCTCCCGGGTCACCCCGTCGGCCGCCGTGCCGGCCGTACGACCGGGCGGGGTCTGCACCAGCACGGCGGTCAGCGCCAGCACCACCGCGGTCGCGGCGAGTTCGACACCGGCCGCCCGGGCGACCCAGCGGGGTCGCAGGCCGGCGACCCGCCGCCGGATCAGCCGCCGCTGCCAGGCCGCCACGGCCAGGACCCCGGCCAGCAGCGCGGCCTTGGCCAGGAGCAGCCGTCCGTACGTGCTGCCCAGTAGCGCCGACGGCCGGCCCAGTTCGATCGCGGCCTGGACCAGGCCGGCGGTGACGAGCCAGGCCACGGCCAGCGTGGCCCACCTCGACCAGGCCGGCAGGATCCGGGCGAGGACCCGCTCGTGGGTGCCCCGGAGCAGGAAGACGGTGAGCACGAGCAGCCCACCCAGCCAGATGGTGACCCCGGCGATGTGCACGGTGGTCAGGACGATGCTCACCGGCGGCACCGGCGAGGCCACCGGATGCCCGCCGAGCGGCCAGGTGAGCAGTCCGGCGACGCCCACCGCCGCCAGCGTGCCGGTCCGCCCACGCCCGGCGGTGCCCCGGGTGACCGCCGGCAGCAGCGCTGCGGCGAGCGCGATCAGGGCCAGGCGTACGGCCAGCACCAGCCCGATGTCGGTGTCGGCGACCGCGCGCAGGTCGGTCAGGGAGAGTTTCCCGACCGGCGCGCCGACCACCTGGGCGGCCTGCCCGATCCAGGTGCCCACGGTGGCGGCCGCGACCAGGCCGAGCCCGACCAGCGCCATGATCGTCGCGCCGCGCCGGGAGCGCCGCCGGGGCCACAGCGCGGCGGTGAGCAACGGCGGGCCGACCGCCAGCAGCAGGCCCAGGTAGCCGAGGTACTTCGCCACCGGCACCAGCACCCCGGCCGGCGACTCGGCTCCGGTGTCGGCGGGCAGCGGCGGGGTGGCCGACGGCGCGCCGGCGGCGAAGGTGAAGCTGCCGGCGATCGGATGGCTGTCTGCCGAGATGACCCGGTAACTGACCAGGTAGGTGCCGAGCGGCCGGTCGGAGGCCCGCAGCGCGATCCGCATTGTCGAGTTGCGGACCTCCGGATCGCCGACGTTGATCCGCTTGCCGTCGGGTGCCAGCACCTGCACCCGACCGGGCACGGCGGCGATCGGCTCGCTGAAGGTCACCAGCACCTCACGGGGTGCGTAGCCGAGCACCTCGTCGCGCTGCGGGGTGGTGCTCACCACGACGGCGTGCGCCGCCGCTGGTCCGGCGGGGACCAGGGCGGCGCACAACGTGGTCAGGATCAACCCGAGCAGGACAACGGCCCGGGTACGCACGGCCATCGGTGGGTGACTCAGTTGCGACGGAACAGGCGGTACGTGAGGAAGCCGCCGACGCCCAGCGCGCCGAGGAAGATCGCCCAGATCACGGTGTTGCTGATGCCCACCTGCGGGGCGCTGTTGGCCTGCGCGGCGGCGATCAGCCCGTCCTCGCCCGGCGCGGGAAGCACGGCGGGCGGCAGTTCGGCATAGCGGACCAGACCGGTGCTCTCCAGCAGCAGCATGTGGTCGCTGACGAACTTGTTTGTGGCGTTCGCCAGGTCCCGGATGACGTCGTTGCGGGTGCTGCCCCGGACCGCGGTGACGACCGGGAGGATCGAGCCGTGGGCGACCCGGAGCCGGGTGACGAAGATCTGGTCGAACTGGGCGCCGGTGGCGTTCTTCATCTCCGTCAGCCACTGCTGCTGCTGGGCGGACGGCACGGTCGGGATGGTCGCGCCAAGTTTGTTGGCGGCCTCCACGGTGAGTCGGTCCAGCTCCTCGTGCTGCCGGGCGATTTCGGCCCCTACCTCCCGGACCACCTGCGACTGCCCCTTCTCGGCGGCCATCTGCCCGGCGGGCATCTCCCAGAGCCCGGCCAGCCGTACCCCGTCGAGCAGGGCCTGGTCGGCGGCGGCGAGTTGTTGACCGGCGGGCGCGGCCAGCGCCGCCCCGGGCAGCACGACGAGAGCTGCGGCGATCGTGGTGAGCAGCACCGCCAAGCGACGGGACCGGTTGCCCTGACGGCGACGAGCGGAATCCAGCGGTGCCATGTCTGCGGCGCCTCCTCGGACGAGAACCGATCATCTACGTGACGGGCCCGCACCCCGTCGGCCGCCCGTCCGCACACTGGTACGGATTGTCTGGCTGATCAGTTCATCGTTTCCGGAATCGGCTTTCGCCCCGCTGGCGGCCGAGGTCAGCCGATGTCGAGGGGGTCGGCCAGCAGCCGCTCGAAGGCGAGTTCGGCGGCACCGATCAGCGGGGCGTCCTCACCGAGCTTCGGCGTACGCAGCCGGACGTGCTCCAGGCAGGCGGGCAGTCCGTTCGAGTTCAGCCGGCTGCGGACCTGGGCGGCGGCGGCCAGGTAGAGGTCACGCATCGTACCGCCGAAGATGACCATCTCCGGGTTGAAGATGTTGATCAGGTTGGCCACGCCGAAGCCGAGCCAGTCACCGGCCTGGCGGACCGCGGTCTGGGCCCGCGCGTCGCCACGGTCGGCGGCGTCGAAGACCGCCAGCATCGCGTCCCGACCGCGCGCGTCGGACCGGCCGGCGGCCCGGAGCAGCCCGTGCTCGCCGATCTCGGTCTCCCAGCAGCCCCGGTTGCCGCACTCGCAACGGGCACCGTCCCGGGCCACCACCATGTGCCCGACCTCGCCGCTGTAGCCGCCGTGCCCGGTAAGCCGCCGTCCGCCGGCGATGATCCCGGCACCCACGCCGACGTCGCCGTAGAGGTAGATCACGTTGTCGCAGCCGGCCGCCGCGCCCCGGGCGTGCTCGGCGAAGGCCGCCACGTCGGCCACGTTCCCGACGCTGACCGGCACGTCGACGCCGAGTTCGGTGCCGAGTGCGGCGCCGATCGGCTCGTCCACCCAGCCGGTGGTCGGGCCGAGCCGGACCAGGCCATCGTCCCGGCGCACCATCCCGCAGACCGCCACTCCGGCGCCGACGCAGACGGCACCCTCCGGCAGCCCGTACCGCATCTCCTTGACCGCCCCGGCCAGCAGCGGCGCGGCCTCCGTCGCGGTCAGGCCGCGCGGCCGGTCCAGCTCCCGTCGGTCCAGCACGGCACCGCCGAGACCGACCCGCGCGGCCCGCAGCCGGTCCACCTCGATGCTGCACGCGTACGCGAAGATCCGGGCCGACTCGGGCCGGACGACAAGCGACGGTCGCCCGGCCCGGCCGGTCTCCCTCGGCGCCCCCTCTGTCACCAGGCCGGCCGCGGCGAGGTCGGCGGTGAGCGCGCCGATGGTGCTCCGGTTGAGCCCCAGCGTGTTGGTCAGCTCGGCACGGGTGGTGGCACCGTGTACGTGCACGTGGCGCAGCAGGGCACCGAGGTTCTGTCGACGGATCTCGTCCTGGCTGGGTCCTGCGCGCATGGGGCTTTACTACCTTCGGTGGTGCGGATCAGCGGTTGCCGGTGGCGGCAGCTCGTCGTCGGGACAGCGCGTCGACGCTGGCCGCGAGGAGCAGGACCACACCGGTGACCACGTACTTGACGCCGGAGCTGTAGCCCATCAGGCCCATCCCATTGTCGATCACCGCCACCACGGCGCCGCCGAGGACCGCGTCCAGCACCCGGCCCTTGCCGCCGAAGAGGCTGGTGCCGCCGATCACCGCCGCGCCCACCGCGTAGAGCAGCACGTTGCTGCCGCCGGTGTTCGGGTCGACGGAGTTGGCCCGGCTGGCCGCTACGATGCCACCGATCGCGGCCATCGTGGAGCAGATCACGAAGACCGAGATCCGGATCCGGTCCACGTTGATGCCGGCCCGGCGGGCCGCCTCCTTGTTGCCGCCGACCGCATAGATGTGCCGGCCGTAGCTGGTCCGCTGGAGCACGAAGGTCCAGAGCACCAGCAGCACCGCGATGATCGGCACCACGATCGGTACGCCCTTGAGCGAGCTGATCAGCACGTTGCGGCTGCGCTCCAGGTTGAGCACGTAGACGGCGACACCGAGGACGACGGCCAGCACGCCGATGCGGGCCAGCACCATGGCCATCGGGTCGTTGACCAGACCTCGCGCCGCGCGCTTCTGGTAACGCAGCAGCTGCACCGCGGCGAAGCCGGCGACCGCGAGTGCGGCCAGGGCCCAGCCCAGCACCGGCGGAAGGTTGCGGTTGGCGATCGCCACCAGCACCGGGTCGCGGACCGAGATGTTCCGCCCCTCCTCCATCAGCAGCAGCACCACGCCCTGGAAGGCGAGGAACCCGGCGAGGGTGACCACGAACGAGGGGATGCCGACCTTGGCGACCAGGAAGCCGAGCGAGGTGCCGATCACCAGGCCGGTGAGCACGGCGGCGAGCACCGCGACGTACCACGGGTGGCCCAGGACGGTCACGACGTTGGCCAGCACCGCCGCGCAGACGCCGCTGGCGAAGCCGGCCGAGAGGTCGATCTCGCCGAGCAGCAGCACGAAGACCAGGCCCATCGCGATCAGCGTGACCGCCGCACCCTGGGTGAACAGGTTGGCGAAGTTGCCCGCGGTGAGGAACGACGGCCGCATGATCGAGAAGATCGTGCAGAGGACGATCAGTCCGGCGACCGCAGGCAGCGCGCCGATGTCGCCGCCGCGTACCCGGCTCCAGTAGCCCCGGGCATGGCTGCCGATGGTGGGTGTCGATCCGACGGCGGCCGGTCCCTCCTGCTTGACGGCGGTGGTACTCATGCCATCCCTCCGCTGTGCTGCGGGCCGGCATAGTTGCGGCGTTGATGATTCGCTCGCTGGTGCTCGCTCATGCCATCCCTCCGGTGCGGTCGGCCGGCGTCGAGCCGTTGCCGTTGGCGCCCGTCTCGGCGGTGAGCCCGAGCGCGCCGGAGCGACCGGCGGTGATCAGCTCGACCACCTGGGCGTGGGTGATGTCGGTGGTCTTCACCTGGGCGACCATCTGGCCGAGGTAGAGCGCGGCGATCCGGTCTGAGACGGCGAAGACGTCGTTCATGTTGTGCGAGATGAGCACGACGGCCAGGCCGTTGTCGGCCAGCCGGCGGACCAGTTCGAGCACCTGGGCGGTCTGCGCGACGCCGAGCGCGGCGGTCGGTTCGTCCAGGATCACCAGCCTGCTGTTCCAGAGCACCGCCTTGGCGATTGCCACCGTCTGGCGCTGGCCTCCGGAGAGGCTGGAGACGTGCTGGCGCAGCGACTTGACGGTGCGTACGGAGAGCCCGGCCAGGGTCTCCGCGGCCAGCTGTTCCATCGTCGGCTCGTCGAGCACGATGCCGCTGCGCTTCTCGCGGCCGAGGAACATGTTCTGCACGATGTCGAGGTTGTCGCAGAGCGCGAGGTCCTGGTAGACGACCTCGATGCCGAGCGACGCGGCGTCACGCGGGCTGTTGATGCTTACCGCTCGGCCGTCGAAGAGAAACTCGCCGGCATCGGTGGGGTGGATGCCACTGATGCACTTGACCAGGGTGGACTTGCCGGCGCCGTTGTCGCCGACGAGCGCGGTCACCTCGCCGGGGTAGGCGGAGAGGGCAACGTCATGCAGGACCTGGACGGGACCGAAGCTCTTGTCGATCCCGCGTAGCTCCAGCAGTGGAGTCGCGGACACGGGGTCTCCTTGTTTCACGTAGGGAGAACGGGGCCCGTCCAGCGGCGTCGCGCCGCCCGGCACGGGGTTGCCGTGCCGGGCGGCGCCGCCTGGGCGGGTACGGTCAGCTGATGCCCGCGTCGGTGCAGAGCTTGGCGAACTCCCCGGTGCAGATCTCTTCCTTGGTCACGTAGCCGTCGGCGATGACGTCCTTGACGTTCTCCTTGTAGATCGCCGCCGGGGTGAGCAGAACGGAGGGCACGTCGCGGCCGGTCTCCGGGTCCTTCACCGTCTGGCCGGTCTCCTTGCGCTCGCCCTTGGCCAGCGCGATGGCCAGCTCGGCGGCGGCGTCCGCCTCCTTCTTGACCGCCTTGTAGACGGTCATGCACTGGTCACCGGCGAGGATGTTCTGCAGCGCCTGCGGGTCGGCGTCCTGGCCGGTCACCGGGACCTTGCCGTTGAGGTTGTTCTTCTTCAGCACCGAGATGGCGGCGTTGCCGAGGCCGTCGTTGGCCGACAGCACCCCGTCGATTTTGCCGCCGGCCTTGGTGAGCTGCTGCTCGAAGATGGTCGCGGCCTGCGCGTTGTCCCAGTCCGGCACCGAGTCGTCGGCGACCTGGGTGTACTCGCCGGCGTCGAACTTCGGCTTGAGGACCGAGTCGTAGCCCTCCTTGAACAGGGTCGCGTTGTTGTCGGTCGGCGAGCCGTTCAGGTACGCGATCGCCGGCTTCTCCACCTTCGCGTCGGTGAGGCACTTGACCAGGCCCTCGCCCTGGAGCTTGCCCACCGCGACGTTGTCGAAGCTGACGTAGTACTCCGCCGAGCCGCCGAGGGTGAGGCGGTCGTAGTCGATGGTGGCCACGCCCTGCGACTTGGCCTTGTCGAGGACGGCCTTGCCGGTGCCGGAGTCCAGGTTGACGATCATCAGCACGGTGACGCCACCGGTGATCATCTGGTCGGCGAGGGTCTGGAAGGCGTTCTTGTCGCCCTGCGCGTTCTGGATGTCCGACTCGACGCCGGCCGCGTCGAACGCCTCCTTGAGGAACTTGCGGTCCGCGCTCTCCCAGCGGACCGAGGACTTGCTGTCCGGCAGGATCACGCCGATCTTCGGAGTCTTGTCGGAGCCGCCCGATCCACTGTCGGATTCGTCGCCGCAGGCCGTCAGGCTGCCGAGGGCCAGCAGGCCCACGGTGCCGACGGCGAGGAAGCCCTTGCGCATGTGCAGGGTCCTTTCAAGGGGTGGGGGATGGTGTAGGCGTGTGTTTTGTTGTGCCCGGCAACGTATTCCGCGTCACAGTGACAGCACAAGAGCGTGGCGGGCCCGAGTTTGTTGGGGGCAGTAACAATTCGGCAACGTCGCTGAGACCGACCGCCGGTAGGCGGCCCGGAGCAGGCGTCGGTCGGGTCAGCTGCCGGCGAGCCGGGCCGTGCGGGCGCCGGTGAGCGCGACCAGGTCGGCGGGGTCCAGCTCGACCTGGAGCCCGCGTCGACCCGCCGACACGTACACCGTGGGGTGATCGAGGGCGGCGGCGTCGAGCACGGTGGGCAGCCGCTTGCGCTGCCCGAGCGGACTGATGCCGCCCCGGACGTAGCCGGTGGCGCGTTCGGCGGCCACCCGTTCGGCAAGCGTGGCCCGCTTGCCACCCGCCGCTGCGGCGAGGGCCTTCAGGTCCAGCTCGCCGGTGACCGGCACCACCGCCACGGTGAGCGCCCCGTCCACCTCGGTCACCAGGGTCTTGAAGACCCGCTCCGGCGCCACCCCGAGCGCGGCGGCGACCAGCGCGCCGTAGTTCGGTGCGTCCGCCGGGACGTCGTACGGGTGGGTGCGATGGGTGATCCCCCGCTTTGCCAGCAGCACCATCGCCGGCGTACCCCGTCCCGCCACGCCGTCAACCTAGTCCCCGGCCCCGAACTGCGGCCAGGGACTTTAGGCGGCCGGTCCGGCGGTCGGCTGGCAGATCAGCACCGTCGGGGCCCCGGCGACCCGGGTCAGCACCAGGCTGGCCGGTTGGTCGCCGGTCAGTCGCAGGTCACGTCGGAGCCGCTCGGGTTCCAGCGCGGAGCCGCGCTTGCGGATCTCCAGCCGGCCGACCCGTCGCTCCCGCAGCAACGCGCGCAGCCGCTTGAGCGAGAACGGCAGCACGTCGGTCACCGCCAGGCAGCGGGCGTACGGCGTCGGCGTGGCCCGGTCGGCGTAGAGGTAGGCGATGGCCGGGTCGGCCAGCGTGGCGTCCAGTTCGGCGGCCAACTCGGCGACCAGGTGTGCGCGGACCACCGCCGGATCCGGGTCGTACACGAAGCCGCGTACCGGCCCGACCGGCGCCTCGGTCGCCCCCGCGCCGGTGAGCTGGTGGACGGCCGGGCTGCCGGAGAAGTGATAAGAGGGGGCCCCTTTACTACCGGAGGCGTTAACAGGGGGCCCCTCCTTCACGATGGTTGCGCGGCGGGGGGTCTCGGCGAGCGGGCCACACCAGAGGGTCGCCTCGACGAGATCGCCGTCGACGCTCACCCACTCGGCCTCGGCGCCGGTCGGGATCAGCGCGTGGTCGAGGCCCGGGGCCACCTTCACCACCGTGTACGGCACCCGGTCGGCCAGCCCGGTGACGAAGTCCCACGGCGGCGAGTACGAGTTCGGGTCGAAGATCCGGCGGCCGGTGCCGGCCCGGCGGCGGGCCGGATCGCAGAAGACCGCCTCGACCCGGGACACGTCGAACGCGGTCGCGTCGGCGCACTCCACGGTGAACAGCTCGGCCAGCCCCGCCGCCCGCGCGTTCGCCTCGGCCAACGCGGCGGTGACCGGATCGGCCTCCACGCCGTACACCCGGATGCCCTCGCGGGCGGCGGCGAGCGCGTCGGCGCCCAGGCCGCAACCCAGGTCGGCCAGGGTGCTCACCCCGGCGGCGCGTAGCCGCCGGGCGCGGCGTCGCGCGACGACCTGCCGGGTGGCCTGCTCCAGGCCGGGCCGGGTGAAGAACATCTGCTCCGCTGCCGGCCCGAACTTGCCGGCCGCCCGGCGACGCAGCTCCGCCTGGGTCAGCGCGGTTGCCGCCAATCCGGCCGGCACCCCGGCCGAGCGCAGTGCCCCCGCTGCCGCCAGCGGATCACCGCCGGCCACCCGAGCCGCCGCGTCGAGCGCGGCCACCCCCTCAGCGGTACGCAACGCGGCAAACTGCTCCAGATCCACCCGCCCATTGTTCCGCCCGCTCCACCCCACCCACCGCCGGCCGACGCTTGATCATCACCAGATCGCCGGAATGGCGGTGTCCATCCCTCGTGGTCACCGCCGTTGCGGCGGAACGGAGTCGATCAAGCCAGGACCCGTCGGCGGTGGTCGGCGGACGGCGGTGGCAGTGCGACACGAGAGCGGTTGCGTTGGCACTCTCCTTGACGGAGTGCTAGCCGAGGAATAACCTGCGATTAGCACTCTCACCCTGAGGGTGCCAACGCTCGGGCCCTGGTGCCCGGGGGTTGAACGCCAGGCGGACCGGCACCCGCGACGACGGCCCCGCCCGGTGGCATGTGGCAGATTGACGCCGGTCGGCATGCCGACCGGCAACGAAACCAGTACCCCAGGAGGGTATGCCCGTGACTACCGCGACCAAGGTTGCGATCAAGCCGCTCGAGGACCGGATCCTGGTCCAGGCGAACGAGGCTGAGACCACCACGGCGTCGGGCATCGTGATTCCCGACACCGCCAAGGAGAAGCCGCAGGAGGGCACCGTCCTCGCTGTCGGCCCGGGCCGCGTCGACGACAAGGGCAACCGGATCCCGGTTGACGTCAGCGTCGGCGACACCGTCATCTACTCGAAGTACGGCGGCACCGAGGTCAAGTACGCCGGCGAGGAGTACCTGGTGCTCTCCGCCCGCGACGTCCTCGCGGTCATCGAGAAGTAAGCAACCGATCAGTGTCGTTGCCCCGGTCCGGCTCGCCGGGCCGGGGCAACGTCGCTTCGAAGGGACATTCATGGCGAAGATCCTGAGCTTCTCGGACGACGCCCGGCACCAGCTGGAACACGGTGTCAACGCGCTCGCGGACGCGGTCAAGGTCACTCTCGGGCCGCGCGGGCGCAACGTCGTCCTGGACAAGAAATTCGGTGTGCCCACGATCACCAACGACGGCGTGACGATCGCCAAGGAGATCGAGCTCACCAACCCGTACGAGAACCTCGGCGCGCAGCTGGTCAAGGAGGTGGCGACCAAGACCAACGACGTCGCCGGCGACGGGACCACCACCGCGACCGTGCTGGCCCAGGCCATGGTCCGCGAGGGCCTGCGCAACGTGACCGCGGGCGCCAACCCGGCCGGCCTCAAGCGGGGCATCGACGCCGCCTCCGCCAAGGTCTCCGAGGCGCTGCTCGGCAAGGCCGTCGAGGTCTCCGACAAGAAGTCGGTCGCACACGTTGCGACGATCTCGGCGCAGGACGCCACAATCGGTGAGCTGATCGCCGAGGCGATGGAGCGGGTCGGCCGCGACGGTGTGATCACCGTCGAGGAGGGCTCCGCCCTGCACACCGAGCTGGACGTCACCGAGGGACTCCAGTTCGACAAGGGCTTCATCTCGCCCAACTTCGTCACCGACGCGGAGGCGCAGGAGTCCGTCCTGGAGGACGCGTACATCCTGATCACCACGCAGAAGATCTCGGCGATCGAGGAGCTGCTGCCGCTGCTGGAGAAGGTCCTCCAGAACAGCAAGCCGCTGCTGATCATCGCCGAGGACGTCGAGGGTCAGGCACTCTCCACCCTGGTGGTCAACTCGATCCGCAAGACCCTCAAGGTCTGCGCGGTCAAGGCACCGGGCTTCGGCGACCGGCGCAAGGCGATGCTCCAGGACATGGCGATCCTCACCGGCGCCGAGCTGGTCGCCCCCGAGCTGGGCTACAAGCTCGACCAGGTCGGCCTGGAGGTGCTTGGCACCGCCCGGCGCATCGTGGTCGACAAGGAGAACACCACAGTCGTCGACGGTGGCGGGCAGGCCAGCGAGGTCGCCGACCGGGTCGCCCAGATCCGCAAGGAGATCGAGGCCTCCGACTCCGAGTGGGACCGGGAGAAGCTCGCCGAGCGGCTGGCCAAGCTCTCCGGCGGCATCGCGGTGGTCAAGGTCGGCGCGGCCACCGAGGTCGAGATGAAGGAGCGCAAGCACCGCATCGAGGACGCCATCGCCGCGACCAAGGCCGCGGTCGAGGAGGGTACGGTGCCCGGCGGCGGTGCCGCCCTGGCCCAGATCCTGCCGGTGCTCGACGACGACCTCGGCTTCACCGGCGACGAGAAGGTAGGCGTGTCGATCGTGCGCAAGGCGCTTGTCGAGCCGCTGCGCTGGATCGCCCAGAACGCCGGCCACGACGGCTACGTCGTGGTGCAGAAGGTCGCCGGCAGCCAGTGGGGCAACGGCCTCGACGCCGCCGTCGGCGAGTACGTCGACCTGGCCGACAAGGGCATCATCGACCCGGTCAAGGTGACCCGTAACGCGGTCACCAACGCCGCGTCGATCGCCGGTCTGCTGCTGACCACCGAGAGCCTCGTGGTGGACAAGCCGGCCGAGCCGGAGGCCGCCGCCGGTGGGCACGGCCACTCGCACGGCCACGGGCACAGCCACCAGCACGGCCCGGGTTTCTGACCCCTGCCGTACGCCGGAACGTGGGGCGCGCCGTCGTCGACGGTGCGCCCCACGCGCGTACTGCCACCGGGGTGACTACCGCCGCAGGGGCGGGTCGGAAACACTGGGGCGGTGAGCAGTACGACACCCCGGTACGCCGCCCTGGCCGGTCTCACCGCCGCCGCCGCGACCATCGGCACCGCCGAGCTGGTGGCGGCGTTGACCGGACCCCGGTCGTCGCCCCTCGTCGCGGTCGGCGGGCTGGTCGTGGACACCGTTCCCGAACCGGTCAAGCGGTTCGGCATCGCGGTGTTCGGCGGGTACGACAAGATCGCTCTCCTGGTCGGCACGGCGCTGCTGCTCGCCGGCTTCGCCGCCCTGCTCGGGATCCTGGCCGTCCGCCGGCTGCTGCTCGGCCTGGCCGGCGTCGCGGCCTTCGCCGCCCTCGGCGTGGCGGCGGCGCTGACCCGGGCCGGCGCCGATGCCGCCGACGCGCTGCCGTCGCTGATCGGCGCGGCGGTCGGCGGCCTGACGCTCTGGGCGTTCGTCGCCGGTCCGCTCGAACTCGACCCGTGGCCCTGGTCCCCACCCACTCCGGAGCAGGGGAGACCCGGCACACCGGATCCGGGACCGAGTGACCAGCCGACGGACCCTGGCCCGAGGGCGGTGGATGCCGGCGCTCGGGCGGTGGATCCCGGATCGCGGCGGCGGTTTCTCCGCGGGGTCGGCGCGGTGCTCGGGGTGGCCGCCGTCGGTGGTCTCGCCGGGCGGTGGCTGGCCGGGCGGCGCGGGGTAGCCGCCGCCCGGGATGCGATCACGCTGCCCGCGCCGGTCTCCGCCGCGCGGCCGGTGCCGGCCGGGGCCGACCTTGGCGCGTTGGGCCTGGCCAGCTACGTCACCTCGAACAAGGCGTTCTACCGCATCGACACCGCGCTTGTGGTGCCGCAGGTGGATCCGGACAGCTGGCGGTTGCGCATCCACGGTCGGGTCCGCAACCCGATCACGTTGAGCTACGCCGATCTGCTGGCCCGGCCGATGGTCGAGCGGTACGTCACCCTGGCCTGCGTGTCCAACGAGGTCGGTGGTGACCTGATCGGCAACGCGCGGTGGCTCGGCGTACCGATCCGGGAGCTGTTGGCCGAGGCGGAACCGCACGACGGCGCCGACCAGGTGGTCGGGCGCTCGGTCGACGGTTGGACCTGCGGTACGCCGACGGCGGTGCTGCGCGACGGGCGGGACGCCCTGCTCGCGGTGGGCATGAACGGCGAGCCGCTGCCGGTGGCGCACGGCTTTCCGGTCCGGATGGTGGTGCCCGGCCTGTACGGGTACGTGTCGGCCTGCAAGTGGATCACCGAGTTGGAGCTGACCAGCTTCGCCGACTTCGACGCGTACTGGGTGCCCCGGGGGTGGTCCGCTCAGGGGCCGGTGAAGACGCAGTCCCGGATCGACACACCCCGCCCACGCAACCGGCCGGTAGCCGGCCCGGTGGTGGTGGCCGGCGTCGCCTGGGCGCAGCGGCGCGGCATCAGCCGGGTGGAGGTACGCGTCGACGGCGGTCCCTGGCAGGAGGCGGAACTGGCCCCGACGGTCTCGGTGGACACCTGGGTGCAGTGGTCGTGGCAGTGGTCGGCCGAGCCCGGCGAGCACACCCTCCAGGTACGGGCGACGGACAGCACCGGCGAGACGCAGACCGGGCAGCGGCAGGATGTCGCCCCGGACGGTGCCACCGGCTGGCACACCGTCACCGTGACGGTCGCCTGAGCCCGGCCCGGGTCGCGCCGGAGGCGGTCAGCTGACCTTGGCCTGGTCGGGCCGGGGGCGCACGACGACGCCGCGCCCCGGAGTCGGGACGCGGCGTCGGTGAGTCTGGTCAGGCGACGTTGCGTTGGACGGGGACGGTCGACCGGTGGGCGCTGCCCAGCCGGGCCTCCAGTCGGGCGACGTCGACGCGGCTCTGCCGCCGGTCGGCGAGGTCCTCCCAGCCGACCGCGAGCAGTCGCAGCCGCTCGGACTCGCTGAAGCCGCCCCACACCCCGTACGGCTCGCGGACGGCCAGGGCGTGCGCGGCGCACTCGGCGCGGACCGGGCAGGCGCGGCAGACCGCCTTCGCGCCGGATTCGCGGCGCAGCCGGGAGGAACCGCGCTCGCCGTCGGGGTGGAAGAACTGGGCGCTGTCCCGGCCGCGGCAGGCACCGAGACGTTGCCAGTCCCAGAGGTCGACGATGGGTCCGGGCAGTCTACGTACGTTCGACATCAGCACCCCTCCTCTCGCGCGGCACCGCGAGATGTAGCTATGGCCGGCTGTCCGGGTGACGGGCCGCGCAGGCGCACCGTTCCCGGCCTGGTCCCTCGTTACCCGGACCGTCTTCGGCTCACACGTCTTTGATCCAGAAGATCCGGCAACTTGCGGTATATGCCCCAACTGTCGGAAAAGTGGAGAGGATTGCCCGGAACCTCCTCCCGAGCCTGCCCGGTCGTGGTCTGCTCATCTTCGGAAAGGAGATCACTGTGCGTACGGTTCTCGTGTGCGTTCGGACGCCGCTCGCGGCGCAGCACCTGACCTCCGCGGCGGCGCGGCTGGGATTGTCCGGTGCCGTTCGGACGGCTGTCTCCGATCCCGAGGTGATGCTGCGGTTGGCCGAGCGCCCTGCCGACGTGGTGCTCGCCGACACCGCGCTTACCCGGCCGGACAGCGCCGGCTTCGTCCGCCGGGTGCTGGCCCGCGCGCCGCAGGCCGCAGTGCTGCTGCTCGGCACCGAGGAGTCGGAGGCCGCGGCGGCGACCATCAGCGCCGGAGCCCGCGGGCTGATCCAGGGCGCGGACCACGATCTCACCAGCGCGGTCGCCAAGGCACTGCTGCTGCTGGCCGCGCCCGGACGGGCCAGCCGGCACCGGATCGCGGACCCGGCCCGGGACGCCGCCGCGGTGGGCAGCCCGACCCGGCCGACGCCGGGTGGCCGGCCGCCCGGTGAGAGCGCGTCGACCTGGCCGTCCGGCGACACCCCGGGCGCGCCGGCGATGGTGCCGGCGCAGCGTGGGGACGACCCGGCCGAGCCGGACGCCGAGGCCGGGACCGGCCCGGACCGGCCCGCCGCCGCTCGGCCCGACCGGTCCGCGATCGGCCTCACCGAACGGGAGTTGCAGGTGCTGCTCGGGATGGCCGAGGGCAAGAGCAACGCCGAGATCGGCCGTGAGTTGTTCGTCTCCGAGGACACCGTGAAGACCCACGCCCGGCGGTTGTTCCGCAAGCTCGGTGCCCGCGACCGGGCCCACGCGGTGGCCGCCGGCTTCCGGGCCGGGCTGGTCGCCTGAGCCCGGCCCGGTCACCCGGGGGCCGGGCTCGGCAGAGCCGATCGCGGTCGCCTGAGCGGTCGTCGATCCCGGTCGCGGTCGCCTGAGCGTCGTCGATCCCGGTCGCGTCGGGTGTGGTTCAGTCCCGGGAGCCGGGCTCGTCCTCGGTGCCCTCGCTGAGGGTGTCGTGCACGCCGTCGGCGTACCCCCGGGCGTAGTCCCAGGTGACGTAGTGGTCGGGATCGGGGTCGAAGGCGGGCTCGTGCACCCGGGGCTGCCCGGAACTCAGCAGGTGGCGCAGGTTGCCCCGGAGCAGGTCCCAGTCGAAGTAGTGCGGCTCCCGGCAGTCCTCACACTCGATCACGAGCCCCCGTACGCCGATCGGCGCGAGAAGCGCCTGGTAGATCTCCAGATCGGCGAGATCCTCCAGCACGTCCCGGCGTTCGCCATCGGTCAACGGGTCGAGCGGATCGTCGCGACCAGGCTCGTCCAGCCCGGCCGTCGGGTCGGTCGGATCGCCGGTGAACGGGTCGATGGGCTCGTCGTGCACCCCCTCACCGTAGACCCAAGCCTGCGTCGACGCCTGCCCCCGTCAGGTAACGGCACCGGTCACCGGGCGGCCCGCCGGACGCGGGGGCCGTCCGGGGCACTGGGTACGATGGGGTCGACGCACCTCGCCCGGCCTTCGCCGGTGCCCACCAGTGCCACCTCACTGAAGCCCGTTCAAGCAGCTCAGGAGCGCAATCGTGGAGAATTCGCCCCGCCCTCACCGTTCCGTCGGCACCGAGGCCGACGAGCTGGGTGGCCATCTGCCCGAGCTGCCTGCCGGGTCGGCCCGGGTGGTGCCGCTGGGGCTTACCTTCGACGACGTGCTGCTTCAGCCGGGCGAGTCGGACGTGGTGCCCAGCCGGGTCAACACCCTCACCCGGATGACCCGCAACGTCACCCTCTCCATCCCGCTGCTCTCCAGCGCGATGGACACCGTGACCGAGGCGCGGATGGCGATCGCGATGGCCCGCCAGGGCGGCATCGGCGTGTTGCACCGCAACCTCTCGATGGAGGACCAGGCGCTCCAGGTCGACCTGGTGAAGCGCTCCGAGTCCGGCATGATCACCAACCCGGTCACCGCCAGCCCGGACGACACCCTGCGCGAGGTGGACCAGCTCTGCGGGCGGTACCGCATCTCCGGCGTGCCGGTGGTGGACGCGCAGGGGCAGCTCGTCGGCATCGTCACCAACCGGGACATGCGCTTCGTCTCCGACCCGGCCACCCCGGTCCACGAAATCATGACCCGGGCACCGCTGATCACCGCGCCGGTCGGGGTGAGCAAGGACGAGGCGCTGGCCCTGCTGCGCCAGCACAAGGTCGAGAAGCTGCCGATCGTCGACGGCTCCGGCAAATTGCGCGGGCTGATCACCGTCAAGGACTTCACCAAGAGCGAGCAGTACCCCAACGCCACCAAGGACGACGCGGGCCGGCTGCGGGTGGCGGCGGCGATCGGCGTCGGCGAGGACGCCTACAAGCGGGCCCGGGCGCTTGTCGACGCGGGCGTCGACGTGCTCATCGTGGACACCGCCCACGGCCACCAGCGGGCCGTGCTGGAGATGGTCAGCCGGCTGAAGAAGGACGTGGCCATCGACATCGTCGGCGGCAACGTGGCCACCTACGCCGGGGCGAAGGCCCTGGTCGACGCCGGTGCCGACGGGGTGAAGGTCGGTGTCGGGCCGGGCGCCATCTGCACCACCCGGATCGTGGCCGGCGTCGGCGTGCCGCAGATCACCGCGATCATGGAGGCCGTCCGGGCGGCCCGCCCGGCCGGGGTGCCGGTGATCGGTGACGGCGGCATCCAGTATTCGGGCGACATCGCCAAGGCGCTCGTCGCTGGCGCCGACACGGTGATGCTCGGCAGCCTGCTGGCCGGCTGCGAGGAGAGTCCCGGCGAGCTGATCTTCGTCAACGGCAAGCAGTTCAAGGCGTACCGGGGGATGGGCTCGCTCGGCGCGATGCAGTCCCGTGGGCAGGCCAAGTCGTACTCCAAGGACCGCTACTTCCAGCAGGATGTGACGAGCGACGAGAAGCTGGTCCCGGAGGGGGTCGAGGGCCAGGTGCCGTACCGGGGGCCGCTCTCCCGGGTGGCCCACCAGCTGATCGGTGGCGTGCGGCTGGCAATGGGGTACGCGGGCGCGGAGAGCATCGCCGAGCTGCACCAGCGCGGCCAACTGATCCGGATCACCGCGGCCGGGCTCAAGGAGAGCCACCCGCACGACATCCAGATGACAGTCGAGGCGCCGAACTACCACACCCGCTGACACCCCCCACCACCCCCGAACCCAACAGGAGTGCCCCATGCGTGACGTGGTCGAGATCGGGCTGGGCAAGACCGCGCAGCGCGGCTACCACCTGGACGACATCGCCATCGTGCCGAGCCGCCGCACCCGGGACGTCGACGACGTCTCCACCGGCTGGCAGCTCGACGCGTACCAGTTCGGCATTCCCTGCGTGGGGCACCCCTCCGACGCGACGATGAGCCCGGCCTCGGCGGTACGGCTCGGCCAGCTCGGCGGGCTCGGCGTACTCAACGTCGAGGGGCTCTGGACCCGCTACGAGAACCCGACCAAGGTGCTGGAGGAGCTGGCCGGCCTCGGCGACGAGGCCCGCGCCACCAAGCGGCTCCAGGAGGTGTACGCCGAGCCGATCCGACCGGATCTGATCACCGAGCGGGTCCGCGAGCTGCGCGAGGGCGGCGGCACGGTGGCGGTGCGGGTCTCCCCGCAGCACACCCTGGCGCTGGCCCCGGTCATCCTCGACGCGGGCGTGGACATCCTGGTCATCCAGGGCACCATCGTCTCGGCCGAGCACGTCTCGACCACCGACGAGCCGCTGAACCTCAAGGAGTTCATCGCCGACCTCGACCTCCCGGTGATCGTCGGTGGCTGCACCGACTACAAGACCGCGCTGCACCTGATGCGGACCGGCGCGGCCGGCGTGATCATCGGCATCGGCGGCGACGAGTGGTCCACCACCGAGTCGGTGCTCGGCATCCGGGTGCCGATGGCCACCGCGATCGCGGACGCCGCCGCGGCCCGCCGGGACTACCTGGACGAGACCGGCGGCCGGTACGTGCACCTGATCGCCGACGGGGACATCCGCACCTCAGGCGACATCGCCAAGGCGCTCGGCTGCGGCGCGGACGCGGTGATGCTCGGCGAGCCGCTGTCGCTCTGCGCGGAGGCACCGGCCGGTGGCGCCTGGTGGCACTCGGCCGCCAGCCACCCGTCCCTGCCCCGGGGTGCCTTCGAGACCGCCGGCGATTCCCTCGGCTCCATGGAACGCCTCCTCTTCGGTCCCGCCGACGAGCCCGACGGCCAGCTCAACCTCTTCGGCGGCCTGCGCCGCGCGATGGCCAAGTGCGGCTACCGCGACCTCAAGGAGTTCCAGAAGGTCGGCCTGGTGCTGGACCGCTGACCTGCCGTCGACCCGTCCCGGGCGGCGGTAGGGTCGGGCGGGTGAGCAGGGGATTGAGGCAGCGGTGGTCGGCCGCCGCGGTCGCGGTGGTGGCTGCGGTCACACTGATCGGCTGCACCGGGGACGGGCGGGCGGACGACGAGTTCCGGCCGGGCAGTGTGGACCTGGCCGACCCGTACGTCCCCGGCAGCGGCAACGGCGGGTACGACGTGGCCCACTATCGGCTGGCGGTGCGCTACGACCCGGCCGAGGACCGGCTCACCGGCCGGGCCGAGGTCACCGCGACCGCGACCCACGGGTTGTCCCGGTTCAATCTGGACCTGGCCGGGCTGGACGTCAGCTCGGTGGCCGTCAACGGCGCACCGGCCGAGTACCGGCACGACGACGGCGAACTGGTGGTCACCCCCGGCCAGGGGCTCGCCACCGGCAGCCGGTTCACCGTCGAGGTGGCGTACGCCGGTGTGCCCGAGGCGGTGGCCGACGGCGTACTGGGCGATGGCGGCTTCCAGCACACCGAGGACGGGGCGATAGCGCTCGGCCAACCGCATTCGGCGGCGACCTGGTTCCCGGTCAACGACCATCCCTCCGACAAGGCCACCTACGACATCGAGGTGACAGTTCCCGACGGCCTCGCCGCGCTCAGCAACGGGGTGCCAGGGGAGCGGACCAGCGCCGACGGCTGGACCACCTGGCGCTGGGCGGAGCGCTCGCCGATGGCGAGCTACCTGAGCACGCTTGTGATCGGCGACTACCGGGTGGAGACCGGCAGCCACGACGGCAAGCCGCTGGTCACCGCCGTACCGTCCGGGTTGCCCGCCGCCGGCCCGGAGGCGAGATCACTTGCCCGCACCGGCGAGATCGCCGACTACCTGGCCGGCCTCTTCGGGCCGTACCCGTTCGAGGCGTACGGCGGGGTGGTGGTCGCCGACGCCCGGATCGGGTACGCGCTGGAGACCCAGTCGCGGCCGGTCTACGGGCCGGGCTTCTTCCGCAACGGCGAGCCGAACTACGGCGTGGTCGTGCACGAGGTGGCCCACCAGTGGTTCGGCAACAGCGTGGCGCTGGCCGGCTGGCGCGACATCTGGCTCAACGAGGGCTTCGCCAGCTACGCCGAGTGGCTCTGGGAGGAGCACGACGGTGGAGCCACCGCCCAGCGCAACTTCGAGCGCCAGTACGCGGCGACGGACTGGTCCCGGCGCACCCTCGACCCGGGCGCGGGACAGATGTTCAGCAGCGCCGTCTACAAGCGCGGGGCGCTCGCCGTGCACGCGCTGCGGCGTACCGTCGGTGACGACGCCTTCTTCGAGATCCTGCGGACCTGGACCAGCGAGCGCCGGGACGGCACCGCGACCACGGCGGACTTCGTCGCCCTGGCCGAGCGGGTCTCGGGGCGCTCGCTGGGGCCGTTCTTCGACGCCTGGCTGACCGGCACCGCCCCGCCCGCCCTGCCCTGAGCACCGCCCCGGCCGCCCTGCCCTGAAGCATGGGGCCGGCCGTTCTGGGTTGAGCACGGGGGGCTAATCCGGCACCCTCAGCTTCGGGTGCTCGGCGAGGTAGGCGTCGGCGCGACCGGCGCGCAACTCGGTGAGGAAGCGGCGGCCGACCCGGGTCAGCTCCTCACCCCGGTAGGCGTTGCCCCGACCGACCGCGGCACCCGGCAGGACGACAAGCGTGAGGGCGTCCGGCGACAGCCCGCCGAGGGCGTACGCGATCTCCACGATCCGCCGCCCGCCGACGTAGACAAGCATGTCGCCGAGCGCGTCGGTCACCTGCTCGACCCGCTCCGGTTGGCGGGCCAGATCCTGGTCGAGAATCTTCCGAACCAGGGACCGGACCAGCTGTTGCTGGTGGCGCTGCCGGGTGTAGTCGCCGCCGGGCAGGTACCGCTGGCGGGCGTAGTCCACCGCCTGCCAGCCGTTGAGGTGCCGGTCGCCGGGCTCGTAGACCATCCGTGGCCCGACGTAGCCGCCGACCCCTGGCCCGGGTTGCCGATGCTTGCCGTCCGGCTGACGGTGCCGCGAGACAACCCGCTGTTCGACGTGGATGTCGACGCCCCCCAGGCTGTCCACCAGCTTGTCGAAGCCACCGAAGGTGAGCACCGCGCCGGCGTCGATGCGCAGGCCGGTGTAGTCGCTTACGGTGCGCCGCAGCAGGTCGTACCCCTGGGCGGGGTCGGGTTTCCGCGGCCGGTCCGGCACCCGGCTGCCGTAGCTCATCGCGTTTGTGAGCTTGGTCCGCCCACCCCGGTAGTCGGCCGGCTCGAAGGCCGGGATGTCCACCACCAGATCCCGGGGGAGTGAGAAGAGGTACGCCCGGGACAGCCCGGCCGGCACGTGCAGGACGAGTACGGCGTCGGCGTGCGGTTCCCAACCGGGCACGCTGACCCGGGTGTCGACGCCGACCAGCAGCAGGTTGAGCGGGCCGGTGAGGTCGGCGCCCGGCGGCGGGGTGCTCGGGCTGGGGCTGGGCTGCTCGCTCGGCGTCGGGTCCGGGCCGGCTGCTCCGGCGGTAGGTGCCGTCCGGTCGGCCACCGTGCGCGCCACCACAAGCGCGCCGCCGGCCAGCAGCAGCACGGTGACCAGCCCGGCCAGCAGCAGGGTCAATCGTCGTCGGTCCGCTCCGAACGCCATCCCCGTCTCCTTCGTCCGATATCGATAACGCGGTGGGACGGGCCCGAGGTTGCGGCATCGGGCGACGCCGGTGGGGCACCCGGCGGAGCGCGCGGGCAGACCAGTTGCATGATCACGCGGAAACTGCTCCTGGCGCGAGACTTACTCGCGGGTAATGATGCCCTCATGCGGTACGACGTGGTCGTCATCGGATCGGGCTTCGGCGGCAGCGTCGCCGCGCTCCGGTTGGCCGAGAAGGGCTACTCGGTCGGCGTGCTGGAGGCCGGTCGGCGCTTCGCCGACGACGAGTTCCCGCAGACGTCGTGGCGGCTGCGCCGCTTCCTGTGGGCCCCCGCGTTTGGCTGTTTCGGGCTGCAACGGATCACCCTGCTGCGGGCCGCCGACCGGCGGGCCGGCGGCGGGGTGCTGGTGCTGTCGGGCGCGGGGGTGGGCGGCGGTTCACTGGTGTACGCCAACACGCTCTACGAGCCGCTGGACGCCTTCTACACCGACCCGCAGTGGCGGGACGTCACCGACTGGCGGGCCGAGCTGGCACCGCACTTCGACCAGGCGAAGCGGATGCTCGGGGTGACCACGTACCCGAACGTGACCGGGGCGGACCGGGCGATGCGGCGGGTGGCCGAGCGGATGGGGGTGGGGCACACCTTCCACGCCACCCCGGTCGGCGTACACATCGGGCGCCCGGGCGAACGGGTCGCCGACCCGTACTTCGGTGGCGTCGGCCCGGACCGGGTGGGCTGTACGCACTGCGGCGCCTGCCTGACCGGCTGCCGGCACGGCGCGAAGAACACGCTTGTGAAGAACTATCTCTGGCTGGCCGAGCGGCTCGGCGCCCGGGTGCAGCCGCTGACCACGGTGACCGCGGTCCGGCCGGTCGACGGCGGGTACGCGGTGCACACCCGACGCACCGGTGCCTGGCTGCGGCGGCGACCCCAAGTGATCCACGCCGACCAGGTGGTCTTCGCCGCCGGTGCGCTGGGGACCCAGCGGCTGCTGCACGAGATGCGGGCCGGCGGTGACCTGCCCGGGCTCTCGCCCCGGCTCGGCGAGCTGACCCGGACCAACTCGGAGGCGATCCTCGGCGCCTCGGTGCCGCACCGGCAGACCCGGGCGCGCGGGATCGACTTCACCGAGGGGGTGGCGATCACCAGCTCGTTCCACCCCGACGGGCAGACCCACATCGAGCCGGTCCGCTACGGGCGGGGCTCGAACGTGATGGGGCTGCTCCAGTCCCTGCTGGTCGACGGCGGGCCGCACCGGGTACGCCGGTGGTTCGGGCAACTGTTCCGGCAGCCGGTGCTGGCCGCCCGGATGCTCTCCGTACGCGGCTGGTCGCAGCGTACGGTGATCGCGCTGGTGATGCAGTCGGCCGACAACTCGCTCACCACCCGGCTGCGACGCGGCCCGTTCGGCCGCCGGCTGGTCTCCGGCCCGGGCCACGGCACCCCGAACCCGACCTGGATCCCGGCCGGCAACCGGGCGGTTCGGCTGCTCGCCGAGGAGATCGACGGTACGCCGGGCGGCGCACTCACCGAGCCGTTCGACATCCCGATGACGGCGCACATCCTCGGCGGCGCGGTGATCGGCGCAACCCCCGCCGAGGGCGTGATCGACCCGTACCACCGGGTCTACGGTCACCCCGGCCTGCACGTGGTCGACGGTGCCGCGATCTCCGCCAACCTCGGCGTCAACCCCTCGCTGACCATCACCGCCCAGGCCGAACGCGCCATGTCGATGTGGCCCAACAAGAACGACCCCGACCCCCGCCCACCCCTGGATTCGCCGTACCGCCGCGTGCCGGCGGTTCCCCCGCGAAACCCCGCCGGCCACCGTGGAACCGCCGGGCGAG